>JANOMH010000273.1:0-2550 GCA_031420215.1 Rhodobacterales bacterium
ATCGGGCAAACTGTCTGACCGATGGACTGCAGGCCGATCTCGACAGGGTCGGGTCCGGCATGCAGCCCAATGCAATCCTCAACTGACATAGGTCAAAGACGGATGCCCGGCGTCCGCGCAAGTTTGCGGCCAATCCATCCAAGGAAAGCAGTCATCATGCGTTGTTTGATTCTGATCTGCGGTCTGTTGGCCGCCCCCGCATTTGCCGAAACCGCCGTTTTGACCATCGCGCAAGTCCGTTACGAGGCCGGTGCATCTGTGCGGTTCAATGGGCCTGCGGTGACCGACCTGTTCATGGCCGGCAATAGGGTGGTGGTTGCCGCACCGGTCGCAGGATCGGTGCATCTGGCCGGTCGGCGGGTGACTTTCGAGGCGGCGGTTGGGGGCGATTTGTTTGCGGCGGGTTATGATGTGGAGGTCAGTGGGGCCGTCGGCGGCGATGCCACAGTTACAGGTTTTGAAGTGACCGTCGGGCCAGTTACCGGCAACCTGCGCGCAGCTGGGTGAGAGGTCGCGGTCGGGGCGGTCGGCGGCTATGCTCTGATCACCGGGGCCGAAGTCACGCTGACCGGCGCAATTGCGGGCGACCTGGTGCTGGTGTCTGATCAGATCACATTCGGGCCGGGCGCAACTGTCGCGGGGGGCCTGACAATCTATGCAAACGACCCGGCAAGCATCGTGGTTCCCGCAACCGTGGCACCAGCGGCGCGGGTAAAGGTCGAGGCGCTGCAAAATTATTCCGGGGGTGGCTGGACCGCCCCTTTGCCTGTCAAAGTGCCGGTTTGGCGGGTCGTCACCGGTTTCCTGACAGGGGTCCTGATCTCGGGGTTGATCGCAGCATTGGTGATCGCCGTGGCCCCTAAGGCCGTGCAAAGCTGGCGCGAGTTGGCTTTGGCGCATCCCGGTCGGGCGATATGGTCGGGGTTTCTGGTAACCTCTGCGCTGGCCGGGTCGGGGTTTGTGCTGATGTTGACCATCGTCGGCGTGGTTCTGCTCCCGGTAATGCTGATCATCACGGTTCTGGCGATTTTCGCGGGCTATGCGCTGGGGTCATATGTGCTGGGTGTCGGGCTGTGGCTGGCCACAGGGCGGCCCATGCCGGTCGGACTTTTGGGCAAGTCCGGGCTGGCCTGTCTGGGGGGCATTCGTCGCCGGATTGGCGTGGTTGGTCCCGATAGCAGGCTGGTTCTTTGTGCTGGCGCTGACCCTGATGGGGATCGGCACGCTGGCTGCTTTTGCTCTGCCCCGCGGTTGGATGCTGCGGCGTGAGGCAGAGTTGACTTGAGGGCCGTTAACCCGCTTTAGCAAGGAATCACCTGATGGTTGACCGTCGTAACATGTTGATCGGCACCGGGGCCGCTGCCCTTTTCGGGGCTGGGGCTGTCTGGTCCGGGGCCCGCAGCATGGGGTCGATGGCGGAGTATGCCGCTGCGATAGCCGCCCTGCGTGCGCCCTTGCCCCCGAGCCCAGAGGCAGCCGACCTGACCCGGTCCACCCCGGTGGCGGATCCCGACAATCATCATCTGTTCGTCAGTCTGGGCTGTGCTGCCGAAAACTTGGCCGTTGCCGCCGCATCGCGCGGGATGCCGGGCGAGGTGCGGTTTGATCTTGCGGCAGCCGGGATCAGCTTTGTCCATATTTCCGGGGCTGCCATCGATACCGCGCTCTCTGACGCCATTCCCCTGCGCCAATCAACCCGCAGTCTGTATGACGGGACTATCCTGACACCGGTTGAACTGGCCAGTCTGGCAAGCGCTGCACGCATGCCGGGGGTCGATCTGTTGCTGATCACGGACCCGGCGCAGATAGGCAAGTTGACGGACCTGATCGCCACAGCAAACACCGCGCAGATTGCCGACCCGGCCTTTATGACCGAGTTGAAGCACTGGATGCGGTTCAACCCGCGCCGCGCCATGTCCACCGGGGACGGGCTGTTCAGCGCTGTCAGCGGCAATCCAGCGATGCCCGACTGGCTGGGGCCCTTGGTTTTGGGATGGGCCTATACGGCGGACAACGAAAACAAGAAAACCGCCGCCAAGATTGCATCTTCCGCTGGACTGGCCGTATTCGTAGGGGCCAATGACGACCCCGGGCATTGGGTCCGGACCGGGCGGGCCTGCCAGAGGTTTGCTTTGCAGGCCACAGCAATGGGGTTAAAACACGCCTTCCTGAACCAGCCGGTCGAAGTGGCCGCCCTGCGCCCGGACCCGGCCGCACTCATCGGGATGCCGGGGCGCAGGCCCGATCTGGTGATGCGCTTCGGGCGCGGCGCAACTTTGCCATATTCGGCGCGCAGGCCGGTGGCCGGGGTGATGGCATGACCGCCTGGTTCACAAGAACGGGCTTTCTGGCGGTGTTCAGCATCTGTTGTGCCGCGAACTGGCCGATTCAGACCGCCGATTGCGGCCCGTGGCGGCTGGTCGGTGCAAACCGGAATGAACCCAAACCAAAGGTCGGATCATGACACTGTTCTCAGTCAGGGGTTTTGCCGAACCGCTGGCCGCGCGCGGCATCCGGGTGATTGCGGTGTCACGCTTTGGCTATTTGCGC
>JANOMH010000274.1:0-7762 GCA_031420215.1 Rhodobacterales bacterium
GATCGCCCAACACCTCGGCGGCGGCGGCCAACAGGATATAGCCCAGATTGGAATAGCTGAAATAGGTCCCCGGCTTATGCGGCAGGAACAGGTTTGGTCCCTGGGTTTTGAGCCATTCAGGCAGGCTGCTGCCGGACGGGATCAAATACCCCGCCGCATCATTCAGGCTGGCGGTATGGGACAACAGCATGCGCAGGGTGATCGGAACTTTGGGGTGGGCCGGGTGGGCCAGGGTAACGCCCAGCAGGTCGGTTATAGCAAGATCCAGGTAAGGTGGGTCTTGACCCACCCTGCGTTGGGCCACCTTCACCAAGGTCCGCGCTGTGACAATTTTCGAGATTGACGCCGTCCGGAACAAGCTGTGTTCGGTGGCCCGAATGCCCGGTCCTGTGCTGACGTGGAATGCTGCCCGCTGTCCCGCCTGCGCGATCCCGATGCCGCAAAAGGCAAAGGGTGGGGTCAGGGACCGGACAAGGGCGGTCAGTGGCACTGGATCAATACACCACCACCGACCTGATGCTCTCGCCCGCATGCATCAAGTCAAAGCCCTTGTTGATGTCTTCCAGCGGCAGGATATGGGTGATCATCGGGTCGATCTGGATCTTCCCCTCCATATACCAATCGACGATCTTGGGCACATCGGTGCGGCCCCTTGCGCCCCCGAAAGCAGTGCCTTTCCATGTCCGGCCGGTGACCAGCTGAAAGGGACGGGTCGAAATCTCGGCCCCGGAAGGCGCGACACCGATGACCACGGACACGCCCCAGCCGCGATGCGAACATTCCAGCGCCTGGCGCATCACTTTGACATTGCCGGTGCAGTCAAATGTATAATCCGCCCCGCCGATAATATCGCCCCGGCGTTTGGTCATGTTGACAATATGGGGCACGATATCGCCCTCAATCTCGCTCGGATTGACGAAATGGGTCATGCCGAACCGCTCGCCCCACGGTTTTTTCGAGTTGTTCAGATCGACGCCGATGATCATGTCGGCTCCGGCAAGGCGCAGCCCCTGGATCACATTCAGCCCGATCCCGCCAAGCCCAAAGACCACGGCGGTGGCCCCCATTTCGACCTGAGCGGTGTTGATCACCGCACCCACACCAGTCGTCACGCCGCAGCCGATGTAACAGATCTTGTCGAACGGGGCGTCGGGGCGAACCTTGGCCAAGGCAATCTCGGGCAGGACGGTGTGGTTGGCGAAGGTCGAACAGCCCATGTAATGCAGGATCGGGGTGCCGTTCAGCATCGAAAACCGCGATGTCCCATCGGGCATCAGGCCCTGACCCTGGGTCGCCCGGATTGCAGTGCACAGGTTGGTTTTGCGGCTTAGACAACTGGGGCAGGTGCGGCATTCGGGGGTATAGAGCGGGATCACATGGTCGCCGGGTTTCAGCGAGGTCACGCCAGCGCCGACCTCCAGCACAATCCCAGCCCCTTCATGCCCCAGAATCGCCGGAAACATCCCCTCGGGGTCGGCCCCGGACAGGGTGAATTCATCGGTGTGGCAAATGCCGGTGGCCTTGATCTCGACCAGAACTTCACCGGCTTTGGGCCCTTCAAGGTTTACGTCCAAAATTTCAAGCGGTTTGCCTGCGGCAATGGCTACGGCGGCACGGGTGCGCATGTCGGTTCTCCCTGTTGATGCGCACAGCTTTCGGGTAATCCGGGGCCAAGATCAACCGTCTGCAATGGTGTCTTGCGTAGAATCACCTGCCGGGCCACAGTTGCGGCATGATCAGATGGATTGCCCCCTTGATGTTGAGTGTTGCGGCCTGCACGCCGCTGCCAATCTTTCCACCGTTGCTTGACCCGGATCCGGTCCCGGTCGAGACCGAAGACACCTGCGGCGCCACGGAACTGGCTTGGCTGATCGGGCAGGATGCATCTGCCCTGGAACGGGTGCTTTTGCTGCAACCCGTCCGGGTGATCCAGCCCGGCATGGCGGTGACGATGGATTACGGCCCGGATCGGATCAATTTCGAGATCGACACGCGCAACCGGATTGCCCGGATTTATTGCGGCTGAGCCTGCAGTCGACAGGGTTACCCACCCGCGTCGCAGGGGCAACCGGGGCAGTTTGGAACTGCAACAAGCGCCCCCGATGCGGCGGACTGGGTGGGGCTATGAACCACCACGCCGCGGACACTTGTCGTCTGCGCTGAGGGTGATCGCCGGGCGCGGCGAAAGCTGGGTCGGATTGCGAAATTCCGGGGTTCATTTCAGGGTCAATTCAGGGCGGAGGCCCAATGCAGGCACCTGTCACGCGAGGCTTGATTTATTGTCGGTTTGGCGCAACTCTCTGGCGCATGACGGTTCAACCGCCCATTCCATTCCCCGGTCAAAGCCACGACCAGGTGTCCTTTCATCGGACCGAGCTGAGCCCGATCCTGACTGTCTATGGCCGGATGGTCGCCGCCGGAGAATGGCGGGACTACGGGATTTCCTGCCTGCGCGATGTGGCCGTCTTCAGCATCTTTCGCCGGACCGCCGAAAGCCCGGTCTACCGGGTGGAAAAGCGCCCTGAATTGCGCGGCAAGCAGGGCCAATATGCGGTCGTCGGGGCGGAAGGGCAGGTGCTGCGCCGGGGCAATGATCTGGCACAGGTGCTGCGGGTGCTGGAAAAACGGCTGATCCGGGTGGTGGAATAATCCCTGCAGGCAGGTTTGTGGCAAGGGTGGTGCCTCCGGCGGGGATATTTAAGACCCAAAGAAATACAAGAGGTTATAGGCGTTTGCGCTGGTTCACGGGTCCGTCGCCCTGTGCTTCGATCCTGATGATCGCATGGCGGATCGGTTCATAGGCCACCGCCATGTGATGCGCGTTGGCGTGGATCATTGTGTCGGGATCGACCAGCATACCGACATGGCCTTTCCAGAAATACAAATCGCCGCGTTCTGGAAGCAATTCGGCGCCGATGTCGTGCCCCAAGGCCGCCCGCTGCAGATCGCTGTCCCCCGGGCAGGGTATGGCACAGGCCAGCAAGGCCGCCTGCACCAAACCGGAACAATCTAT
Source organism: Rhodobacterales bacterium (assembly GCA_031420215.1). Taxonomy (GTDB): domain Bacteria; phylum Pseudomonadota; class Alphaproteobacteria; order Rhodobacterales; family Rhodobacteraceae; genus JANOMH01. The sequence goes on from JANOMH010000274.1 coordinate 3,014, forward strand.
CCCCCGAACCGAATTGCCGCCCCACAGGTAGGGCACGCCGAAATGCATCTGTGCCACGGTGACCGGGTCGGTAAAGGGTTTGGACAGTGGCCACAGGTGCGTTTTCGGGATGTATCCGTCCGGGGTTTCCCAGAACTTGCGCCGTTCGGCGGTGACGGTGATCCTGGACCCAAAGGACAATGCCATCAGGTCGGGGGATCTTATGTCTTCGGATTGATACACATGGGTGGCGGGGCTGGCGACGTGGTGGGTGGCGGGTTGCGCGGGCCCCAGGCTGGCTGTGGGCACATAACCGACATAGCCATCGGCATCGGATTGCACAAAGGATGCCCCTTGCCGGTCTTCGTAAACCGTAACCCCGGCCCCGAACAGCAATTGCCGGTCACGCGGGCCGCCGGGGGTTTTGTTCAGGTCGACCACGGCCTGTATGATCCGGCGCGGGTGGCCCACGGTGAACTGATCCGCTTGCACTTGTCCTTGCAAGGACAGGGCCGCGACCCGCCCGTTGGCCGGGGTTAATCTGCGGTCCATCACAGACCCAGCAAGGCGGGCAGGGCCGCCAGCAAGGCGCGTGCCCCCTGCCCTACCCCGCCTTTGGGCCGGGTCGGGGCGGCGGTGGGTTGCCAGCCGTAGATGTCGAAATGCACATAGGGCCCGGTGGTGAACCGGCGCAGGAACAGCGCCGCTGTGATCGCCCCGGCCATGCCGCCGCCAGGGGCATTGTCCAGATCGGCGATGCCGGGTTCGATCAGTGCCTCGTAGGGCGCATGAAACGGCAGGCGCCAGACCGGGTCACCGGCGGTTTGGGCAGCGTTGGCGATAGTCGCCGCGGTGGCGTCATCATCGGTGAAAAACGGCGCAATATCAGGGCCTACCGCCACCCGCGCCGCCCCGGTCAGGGTGGCCATGGAGATCACCAGATCGGGATTGGCTTCGCAGGCAAAGGCCAATGCATCGGCCAGCACCAAACGCCCCTCGGCATCAGTATTATTGATCTCGACCGTCAGCCCGTTGCGCGAGGTCAGGATGTCCTGCGGCCGGAACGCATCCGAGCCGATGCTGTTTTCCACCGCCGGAATCAGCACCCGCAGACGCAAGGGCAGGTTCAGCCCCATGATCATCTGCGCCAGTCCCAGCACCGTGGCCGCCCCGCCCATGTCCTTTTTCATCAGGCCCATGGAACTGGCGGGCTTGATATCAAGGCCCCCGGTGTCAAAGCAGACCCCCTTGCCGACAAGGGTAAGGTGCGGGCCCCTGGTCCCCCAGGTAATGTCGATCAGCCGGGGCGCACGGGCCGGGCCGGCGGCGCGTCCCACAGCATGGATCATCGGAAAATTCGCCATCAGCAGCGCATCGCCGGTAGTGACTGAGAGGTGTGCGGCGAATTGGGCGGCAACGGCACGGCTTGCGCTTTCAAGTTCAGCCGGCCCCATGTCAGAAGCGGGCGTATTGATCAGATCGCGGGTCAACGCTTCGGCATTCGCAATGATTTCAAGCCGGTTGGAATCGACACCGGCCGGGGCCATCAACAGCGCCTTTGCCGCATCCTGTTTGCGATACCGGTCAAAACGGTAGCTTTCCAAAAGCCAGCCAAAAGCCACCTCTTCCAGCGCGGCACCGCTCAGGCCCGAGGCGATGACATAGGTTCCGGCCGGCAGTTTGCTGGCGGCTGTCGCGCTCAGAAACCGGCCACGCGCCTGCGCTTTGGCATTTCCGGTGCCAACCAAACCCGTACAGATCCGACCGTCGGCGCCCGGAATTGCCAAACATTCGCCCGGTCCAGCGGCAAAGCCATGTGCTGCGACCCAAGCCTGCGCCGGGCCAGGCAGGCCCGCGACAAAGCCGTCCCGCCCCTCTGGGCTGACAAAATGCAGCGGGATCGGGTCGGGGGTCGGGGCGGCAAATGAAAGGGGCATGACTATCCTGAGAGTGACCTTGCGCCGACTCTACCCCGTTCATCCCTGCCTGCAAGGCCCGCTAATACCCTGAAAACCGAACCTGCCCGATTTCGGCGACTGCCCGGCGACCGACCCGGAACATCCGGGCCAGGGTGGCGGCAAGAGCAGCGGTTTCATCCCGACTGGCACAATCCAGCACATGGCCGGCAATGACCGCCAGATCGCCGAGGCCAATTTGCGCCGAAACTGCCGCGATGGACCGCGCCCCCCGCGCGACCCGGTCAAGTGCGTGCGCAGCGTGATCATCGGACAAGCGACGCAGGCGGTGCGAGATATCCTCGAGCGCGCGGCAAACCACATCTTCGGCCCCTTGCGGGCCAAGGGCGGCCTGCAGCCGGGCAAGGGGTTCTGGATCAATCCGCATGGCATCGCGCATTGGCAGATGCGCAATCCGGGCAGTGACAGGGCGATCAACGCCAAAAGGTGCGGTTTGTTCATTCATATGACAAACTTAACCCGGGATGGTTCCCAATCAGTTGACGAGGCCACCAGAAATCGCTCGAAATCCTGACAAATGCCACCTATTGAACTAGCGGTGTGATCAGGGGAAGACAGGGCCATGAAACAGGCAAGACCGTTGCCGGATTACCTTGTCCGGCGCTATCTGGGCTGGAAAGCCACGACTTATGCGGAAAACCGCAGCTGGTACCGGCGGCTGGCAGAAGGTGGGCAGCACCCCCGGGCGATGGTGATTTCCTGTTGTGACAGCCGGGTGCATGTCACCTCGATCTTTGGGGCGGATCAGGGCGAGTTCTTCATTCACCGCAATATCGCCAATCTGGTGCCGCCCTATAACCCGGATGGCGAATATCACGGCACCTCGGCGGCGGTGGAATATGCCGTCACGACGCTGAAGGTGGCGCATCTGATCGTGCTGGGGCATTCTGGCTGTGGCGGGGTGCAGGGCTGTTATGATATGTGTTCAGGCCATGCCCCGGAACTTGAGGCGACAACCAGTTTCGTCGGCCGCTGGATGGAGATTTTGCGCCCCGGATTCAATGGTTTGGCCGATGGGGACAAAGCGGACCGGATCAGAGCGCTGGAAAAGGCGGCGGTGCTGGTGTCGTTGGAGAACCTGCTGACATTTCCGTTCATCAAGGCCGCAATTGACGACGAGATGCTGACCTTGCATGGGCTGTGGAACGATATCGCGGCGGGCGGGCTGGAAGTGTATGACGGCGGGGATTTCGTGGCGCTTTAATACGACAAACCGCATTTCATCACCGCGCGGCGCTAAGCCTCTTTCAATCTTCGGCATCGGTCCCCATAACACCTAAAACCTTGGGGGACCAATGCCAGATATCCTGACGCTCGCCGCCAGCAACCTGCTCTCACCCATCATTCTGTCTTTCATACTTGGTCTGGCCGCCGCCCTCGCCCGGTCCGACCTGTCGGTGCCCGAAGCTGCGGCCAAAGCGATCTCGCTCTATCTGCTCTTCGCCATCGGGTTCAAAGGCGGGGCCAGCGTGGCCGCCCATGGGGTCGACGGCAAACTGATCGCCTCGGTCGGCGCGGGGCTAGTCCTGTCCTTTGGCCTGCCTTTCATCGCCTTCGCCCTGCTGCGCCTGATGACCAGCTTCAGCCGGATCGACGCCGCTGCCGTTGCCGCGCATTACGGCTCCATCAGCATTGTCACCTTTGTCGCCGCCACCTCGGTCCTCGAATCCCGCTTAATCCCGGCCGAAGGCTACATGGTTGCGGTTGCCGCCGCGATGGAGGCCCCGGCGATCCTGTCCGCCCTGTGGCTCGTGGCCCGGGGTGGCACCACCACACGCGAATCCGGCCTGTGGCGCGAGATTCTGCTCAATGGTTCGATCGTTTTGCTGATCGGGGCATTTGCCATCGGGATGATCACCGGGGAAAAGGGGCTGGCCGATATCAGCAGTTTTATTGTGGCCCCGTTCAAGGGGGTGCTGTGCCTGTTCCTTCTCGACATGGGCCTTGTTGCGGGCCGGGGACTGCGCGAACAACGGCGCGGGCAAAACGGGGGCTTGGGGCTTGGGGCCATCGCATTCGCCATCATGATGCCAATGGTAGGCAGCTTGGCCGGATTGGCGCTTGGCCTGTTGGTCGGGCTGTCCACCGGCGGGGTGGCAATGATGATGGTTCTGGCCGCATCGGCCAGCTATATTGCGGTGCCTGCCGCCATGCGTGTGGCCCTGCCGCAGGCCAATCCGTCGATCTATCTGACGCTGTCGCTGGGGGTGACGTTCCCGTTTAACCTGACCCTTGGCATCCCGCTTTATATCGTCATCGCTGCAGCCGTGACCGGAGCCTGACCAGATGCAAACCCACACCGCCAAACGCGTCGAGATTGTAATCGAGGCCCCGTTGGAACGCCGCCTGACGCAGGCTTTGACAGGGGCGGGCGTCACCGGCTTTACCGTTTTACCCGTTCTGGGTGGGTCAGGGCGGTCCGGCCAATGGAGCCGGGAGGGGCAGGTTGGCCGGGCAGGCGGCATGGTGGCGGTAGTGTGCCTGATCAGGCCGGACCGACTGGACGCTTTGCTGGACGCGGCTTTTGCGGTGGTTGAAACCCATATTGGAGTAGTCAGCGTGACCGATTGTCAGGTTTTGCGCGCCGAACGGTTCTGATAGGCGCTGATGGTCGCCGATAAGCCGCAGCGCTGTGCATAATCACCATATTGTTATGCGAAAACCCCAAGCTGTCGGTCTAATGTCTGGCCATCGTTTCACTCAACTTTAAGGATATTCATGTCAAATTTCGCAATGATGATTCCCGTCGTTTTGCTGGCCCTTGGCCTGACACCGGCCTTTGCCGCTGATCTGA
>JANOMH010000275.1:0-5555 GCA_031420215.1 Rhodobacterales bacterium
TAAGGTGGGTTTAAACCCACCTTACCGCACTGGCGCAGGATCGCCAGAGGTTGTGGCAAATGGAAAGTAAGGTGGGTTTAAACCCACCTTACAGCCCGGCCTTACTGTGCCGCCCGCGACGGCCCTTGCAAGGCCATCGACGCCCAGACCGCCAGCCCGCCCACTCCGGCAAAGGCAGCAGAGGCGAAATAGGCCTGCGCGCCCCAGGCATCAGCCAGCTGCCCGAACCCCGCCAGTGCCAGCACTGACATGCCCAGCATCAGCGCGCTGAAAAACCCCTGCGCCTCGGCTGCGATATCTTCGGAGGTCCATTTTGCAATGAACCCGATGCAGGCCATGAACCCCAGTGCAAAGGTGATCCCATGCAGCAGTTGCAGCCCGATAAGCACCGGCAGACCGGGTTCAAAGGCCATGGCAATCCAGCGCAGGACCGTCACGATGGCCGACAGCAGGATCATCTGCCGGGGCCGGAACCGGGCGGCGAACCGGCTGAACACAAAGAACATCGCGGTTTCAGACAGCGCCCCCAGTGCGATCAGCACGCCGATCACGTTCAGGCTGAGCCCCTGCCGTTCCAACAACAGCCCCTGAAATGCGCCCAGCAACATATGCGTGGCAAAGATCATTGCGTAGCCGATCAGTGGCAACAGGAACCATGGTTTCAGAACCTGCCGCAGCCGTGTCGCCCCCTCGGTCGGCAAGCGTTCATCAGCCGGAGCCCGAAATTGCGGCAGCCACAGCGCCGCTGCCGCCCGGATCAGGGCCAGAGTGACCGCGAGGGGCAGGAATATCTGCGGCCCGAACCAACCGATCAGATAACCGGTTACCACCAACATCAGCAGATAGCCAAAGGTCCCCCAGGCCCGCATCAGCCCAAAATCGCTGCCGCGCCGGGCGGTCAATCGCATTGCCGCTGCATCGACGACCGGGCCGATGGCCAATTGCGCCACATTGGCGATGGTCCAGAAAAACAGGATGCCCCAGAACCCATTGACAAAGAACAGGCCAAGCGGAAGCACCGCCGCCAATACCGCCCCGCCGACAATCACTTGCCGCCAATCCGGTGCCCGGTCAGCCAGCCGACCGACCACAAGGTTCAGGACCAGCATGATAAAGATCGGCAGCGCGTTGATCCAGCCGATCTGATCGCCGGTCAGTCCCTTGCCGGACAGCCAGATGCTGGCATAGACATTCATCGCCCCGCCATACATGAACAGGGTGAAATAAAATGTCGTCGTCCGCCGTTCGGGCGAGGCCCCTTGTCGGGGTAATGAAGTCGTCACAGCGTCCCCTGGGCCTCGGCGTCGATCAGATCGACAGGCAGATGTATTTCAGTTCCATGTAGTCATCCAACCCATGCCGCGACCCCTCGCGCCCGAGGCCGGATTGCTTGATCCCGCCGAACGGTGCGCCTTCGTGGCTGATGATCCCGGTGTTGATCCCGACCATGCCGTATTCCAGCGCTTCCGACACGCGGGTGACCCGGCTGATGTCTTTGGCATAAAAATACGAGGCAAGGCCATAGATTGTATCATTGGCCTGCTCGATCACATCTGCTTCGTCCTCGAACATGAACAGGGGCGCAAAGGGGCCAAAGGTTTCATCGGTGGCGACCATCATGTCGCGGGTGACGTGGCTGACAATCGTCGGCTCATAAAACAACCCGCCAAGTGCATGCGGTTTGCCGCCGGTCAACAGCTTGGCCCCTTTGGACAGCGCGTCGTCCAAGTGTTGCTGCACCTTGACCATGGCCGCAGGTTCAATCAGCGGGCCAAGGTCGGTGCCGGCGGTTAGTCCGTCACCGATTTTGAGGTTGTTCACAGCGGTGGTCAGTTTGGCGGAAAAGGCGTCGTACACGCCTTTTTGCACGTAAATCCGGTTGGCGCAGACGCAGGTCTGGCCGTTGTTGCGGAATTTTGACGCGAGCGCCCCAATGACCGCCTGATCCAGATCGGCATCGTCAAACACGATGAACGGCGCGTTGCCGCCCAGTTCCATCGAGCATTTCATCACCTGATCGGCGGCTTGTTTCAGCAGCAACCGGCCCACTTCGGTCGACCCGGTAAAGGTCAGTTTGCGCACCTTGGGGTTTTCGCAGAACTCTTTGCCGACTTCGGAAGAGGATTTCGAGGTGACGACCGACAAAACCCCCTTCGGCAAGCCCGCCTCTTCGGCCAGTTTGGCCATGGCAAGGGCGGACAGCGGGGTCAGTGAGGCCGGGCGGCTGACGAAGGAACAGCCGGCGGCAAGGGCCGGGGCGACTTTGCGGGCGATCATCGCATTGGGAAAGTTCCAAGGGGTGATCCCGGCGCAGACGCCAATCGGCTGTTTGATCACGGTAATCCGCTTGTCCGGCATATGGCCGGGAATGGTTTCACCATAGATGCGCTTGGCTTCTTCGCCGTAGAATTCGACATAAGAGGCGCCATACGCAATCTCGCCGCGCGACTCGCTCAGAGGTTTACCCTGTTCTGCGGTCATGATAATCGCCAGATCCTCTTGGTTTGCCATGATCAGGTCGAACCATTTGCGCAACACCTGCGCGCGGGATTTCCCGGTGCGGGCCGCCCAGGCCTTTTGGGCAATATAAGCGGCGTCGATCGCAGTGGCGATTTCGGGGCGCGACAGGTCGGGCACATAGCCCACGATGTCGCCACGCGCCGGGTTGGTCACCGCAAAGGTCTTGCCTGACGCCGCCGAGACCCACTCCCCGGCCAGAAACGCCTTGTCACACACAAGATCGGGGTTCTTTAACAGGGATTTGATGTTGGTGCTGTGGTCGAGCATGAAAGCCTCCATAAGTGTCGCGCTGGTGAAACCATGGGCGCGTTGGGGCGTCCAGCGGATTCCGATCAAGGGATCGACAGATTATGGACCGCCGCTCTGCTGATGCCAATGCTCTGATTAGTCAAAACCCGCCAAATACCCCGATCCAAAGTGCGGCGGCATGGCGTGGGTAATGTTCAACCCGACCTTGGGCCTAAAGCCCCGCGCCGCCGTCAACCTCCAGCACAACTCCGGTAATCAGGCTGGCCGCGTCCGAACACAGGAACGCCGCCGCTTGCCCCAGATCATCCGGCAATGAAAACCGGCCCAGCGGGATTGCGCCAAGTTTGCGGACCCGGTCATCATTCTTTTTGCCGCCAAGAAAACTGGGCAAGGCGGGCGCAGCATCTGCCAGCATCGACAGGGCATTGACCCGAATGCCGTCGGCGGCCAGTTCCAGTGCCATGGCTCTTGTTGCGCTGAAAGCCGCGCCACGGGCGGCATCGGTCCAGACGGAACCGGATTTGGCCGGACCAAGGACAGTCAGGATCGCGCCGGATCGACGGGCTTTCATTGCGGGCACAAAATGGCGGGTGGACAGATAGATTGGCTTGATTTGCGCCAGCAATCCCGCATCAAACTCGGCCTCGGCCCATTGATCCAGTGGTTTGATCGCGGGCAGAAAAACCGATGCATTCACCAGCATGTCGATATCGCCCAGCAGGTCGGCGGCTTTGTAAGCCATGGCCCCGACCGAGCTGTTTTGCCAAGGATCAACCTCTGCCCAAAGGCCGCCGGTTTCCACGGCCATGGCTTCGGCGGTCTCGGCCTTGACATCGGTAACCAAGACCCGCGCACCGGCATCGGCCAAGGCCCGCGCAATGCCCGCCCCATAGCCTGTGCCACCGCAGATGATCACTGCCGTTTTGCCCGTTAATCCGCCCATACGCCCCATGTCCGACCCATGTTTTATCGGGCCACATGGCCTGAATGGGTCGGAATGTGCAAGCGGGCAGTTCCGGCTGCCGGGCGGATCGGGTGAAATCTGCGTAACGGCAATGGGGCGATCACGCCGGCCTCAGACCTTAAAAGTCAAATAACTCGCCCAGAAAGCTCTCGCGCTTTTTGCGTTTATGGCCGTCACGATAGTCATCGTCGTCATCGCGCCGGTCACGGCCGCGATCATAGGGGGCCGGGCTTTGGGGCTGCTGCAAATGCACCGGCTGTGGGGCCTGAGTCGCGGCTGCGGGGGCACCGCCAACAGAGCGTTCAATAATCTTGTCCAACTCACCCCGGTCCAGCCAGACACCCCGGCATTTCGGGCAATAGTCGATCTCGACGCCGCCGCGGTCGGCCATGACGAGGGTTTCATTATCAACGGGGCAGCGCATGTCAGTCTCCTGTCTGATTACCTGCCGTCCAAAGTGGGCATTTTTCCTCCGGTTAACAGTGGGTGCGGCGAAACGTCCTTGCCAAATCGGCATAACCCCGCCATCACCAATGCCGAGCACAAGGCGATGGCGTCGCCACTGGAGTTGACCAAAGCGGCAACCCCACGGCTTGCGACCTGATGTCGCCACTGTCCTGAACGCCGGGACCTTTCGGGGTTCCGTAGCGCTGTTCGCCGGACCCCAGATGTGAGGTTCGTGATGACTGAAAGACCAGAACAATACCGCTTTCATCAAGGCAACCGGGTGCTGCCATTCGAGGCCACCGAATATGACGCCCGCCTGGCAGGCCTGCGCAAAATCATGGCCGAGGCCGGGGTCGAAGCAGCGGTGCTGACGTCGATGCACAACATCGCTTATTATTCCGGATTTCTGTATTGCTCGTTCGGGCGGCCTTATGGGCTGGTGGTGACGGCCACCCAATCGGTGACTATTTCCGCAGGGATTGACGCCGGTCAGCCGTGGCGGCGCTGCCATGGCGACAACATCACCTACACCGACTGGAGCCGTGACAACTACTGGCGGGCGATCCTGTCGGTCACCGGGCCGGGCAAGGTTATCGGGGTCGAAGCCGACCATCTGACCCTGCTGCAATCGGGCAAGCTGGAGGCTTTCCTGATCCCTGTATCCCGCGTCGATATTGCCCCCGCCACGATGCGCCAGCGGATGCACAAATCCGCCGCCGAACTGGTGCTGATCCGGCATGGGGCCAACGTGGCCGATGTCGGTGGCTATGCGATCCGCGATGCGGTGCATACCGGTGCGCGCGAGATTGATGTCGCCATGGCGGGCCGGGACGCGATGGAGCTGGAGATTGCCAGGCGGTTTCCCGATGCCGAATACCGCGATACCTGGGTCTGGTTTCAGTCCGGCATCAATACGGACGGGGCACATAATCCGGTGACGTCGCGGGCGATGCAGGTCGGTGACATCCTGTCTTTGAACACTTTTCCCATGATTTCAGGCTATTACACCGCCTTGGAGCGGACGATGTTCGTGCGCGAAGTGGACAGCGCGTCACTGGCCTATTGGGAGGCGAACATTGCCGCCCATGAATATGGGATGAGCCTGTTGGTGCCGGGGGCGCGCTGTTCCGACGTGACCGCCAAGATCAACGCGTTCTTTGAGGAGCGCCAACTGCTGCGCTTCCGCCCCTTCGGCTATGTCCATTCGTTCGGGGTTCTGTCGCATTACTATGGCCGCGAGGCCGGGCTGGAACTGCGCGAGGATATCGACACGGTACTGGAACCGGGGATGGTGATCTCGATGGAGCCGATGCTGACGATTCCGGACGGACAGCCGGGGGCGGGGGGATACCGCGAGCATGATATCCTGATTATT
>JANOMH010000276.1:0-2733 GCA_031420215.1 Rhodobacterales bacterium
GTTCAGGCAGCGGTCATGCGAAGAACGGCTTACTCTGCGACCGGATGGCTGGCCGGATCATAGGCCTCGGGGTCGGCGGGGCGCAGGAAGAACTGGTCAAGATACGCTTTGCCCGCCCAAGCCGCGATTCCCCGGATGATAGCAGCCGTCGGATTGTTCAGAGCAATCTGCAGGGATGGCGGCCATCATCTGGTCTTTGTCCATCATCACCGGGTTGGTCAGGATCGACTAGATCATCGGCCCTTGCCCTTCCAATGTGCGCATCATGATGTTCCAGATCATCTCGAAATCATCACCCGGCGGCCAGGCGTGGATCGCGGCAGACACGTAATCGGGGTTGTTGCGCCAATAGCATAGCGCGCCCAGTTCGGACCCGATGGTGATCGGGATCATGTCGCGACCCGATTGTTGCAGGGCGCGCAGGGCCCCAAGTTCGGATGCGGACTGGATGATGATCCCGTCCAGTTCGCCCGGATTGGTGGCCAGCCAGCGCTGAATCTCGGCCTGCGCCACCTGATCGGTCCACATGCCGGCCACCTGGCCAGCTACCTCGACACCCGGGGTGTCAGTCAAAGCCGCCTGAATGCCGACATTCTGGCTATCGGATGCAGATGCGCCGGGGATCCCCTCGACATTCAAAATCCTTCTGGCCCCGCCAATTTCAGCGGCCATCCATTCGCCCATCATCCGGCCACCGACGACAAAGTTGGCAGTTGAATTCACGGCATAAGGACTGGTCAGATAACCGATCCCGGAAAACACCGGAACGCCGTGCTGACAGGCATATTCCACCGTCGGGTTCAGTGCGGTGGGGTTGGAGCAGCACACGATGGATTGCATCCACGCCCTGATCGACCAGTTGGCGCATCTGCTGAATCTGGGTGGAATCGGTTAGGTTGGACTGGGTGATGATCACCTCGTCAATCAGGCCCAGGGCCTGCCATTTCGGGATGATCTCGGTCTGCAACCGGTCCATCACGCCCGCCCGCCAGGTATTGCCTGCGTAACTGGACGCATAGCCGATAGTCCACATGCGGTGGGTTCTTGGCGCTGAAATCGCGAAAGGCGCTGTCAGCAATTGGCTGCATCGGGTCAAGAAAGGCAGGGTCATACAGGCTGTCTTGAATCGCCTGCGGCAGCTCCGTCACATCGGCACTGACTGGTATGGCAACAAGGTTAGCGGTGGCGACCGTGGCGCAAAGCATCATCGGTCGCAGCAGTGCTGCGTAACAAGGCCAGCGACATGGCTCGAAGCACTGGTTGCTGCCGGATCGGTTGGTCGAGAACCGATCAGACCGCGCGACGCCACTTTGCAGGACCCAAAGTATGTACCGAAGTACCGTTCACATCGACCGCAACAGTCACCGGCATATCTGTGACGCGCAGCTCATAGATCGCCTCCATCCCCAGATCGTCAAAAGCGACGCGACGTGCCGCTATGATAGCCTTTGACACCAGATAAGCCGCGCCCCCGATCGCGATCAGATAAGCCGCGCGGTGGCGGGCGATGGCCCGTAGCGCTTCCGGGCCCCGTTCGGCCTTGCCGATCATCAGCTTCAGCCCGGTTTCCGCCAGAATGCGGTCGGTATAGCCGTCCATCCGGCTGGCGGTGGTAGGGCCGGCGGGGCCGATCACTTCGTCACCTACCGCATCCACCGGGCCGACATAATAGATCGCCTTGCCGCGCAGATCGACGGGCAGCGCCTCGCCCCGGTTCAGCATATCCACCATCCGGCGGTGGGCCGCATCGCGCCCGGTGTACAGCGTGCCCGACAGCAACAGCGTCTGCCCCGGTTCAAGCGAGGCCACCACGTCATCCGTCAGCGCATCAAGGTCGATCCGGCGGGCATGGGCCGCGGCCTGATCCAGCAGGATCGTCGGCCAGTCGGCCAGATCGGGCGGGGTGAACACGGCTGGCCCACGACCGTCAAGCGTGAAGTGGGTATGCCGGGTGGCCGCACAATTCGGGATCAGCGCCACCGGCAAGGATGCCGCATGGGTGGGAAAACTCCGCAGTTTCACATCCAGAACGGTGGTCACACCGCCCAGACCCTGCGCCCCAATCCCCAGCGCGTTGACCCGGTCGGCAATGGTCAGGCGCAAGTCTTCGGCAGCATCTCGCGGACCGCGGCGGCGCAGTTCGGGCATGTCGATGGCGTCCAGCAGTGACAGTTTGGCCATGCCCATCGCCTTGTCGGCTGACCCGCCCACGCCGATGCCCAGCACTCCGGGCGGGCACCAGCCGGCCCCCATGGTCTGAACCGTGTTCACCACCCAGTCGGCAACCGAATCGGCGGGGTTCAGCACGGCAAACTTGGCCTTGTTTTCCGACCCGCCGCCTTTGGCCGACACATGCACCGTCACGCTGTGGCCCGCGACGATTTCGGTGGTCAGCATAGCGGGCGTGTTGTCACCGGAATTGCGCCGCGCCCCGAACGGTTCCACCACCATGGACGCGCGCAACGGATTGGTATCGCGGCACCAGGCCTGGCGCACGGCTTCGTCTACTGCGTCTTGCAGGCTGCCGGTCAGATCAAGCCGCGCCCCCGCCCCAATGTCCATATGCACATTCGCCGTGCCTGTATCCTGACAGATCGGTCGCCGCCCGATGGCGCACATCCGCGAATTGACCAATATCTGTGCCATCGCCTGCTTTGCTGGGGGGTTCTCCTCGGCTGTCCAGGCGGCGGTCATGGCGCGGATGAAATCGGGCGGGTGAAAATGGCTGATATA
>JANOMH010000277.1:0-1637 GCA_031420215.1 Rhodobacterales bacterium
GGGGCTGCTGCGCCCGCTTGACGATCTTTATGCCAGCGGCGCGCTGGACGCGGTTTATCCCTGGACCAAGGAACGCTCGACCTTTGGCGGCAAGGTTTACGGTGTGGGAAACCAGCTTGAATTCGTCGCCGTCTATTACAACGCCGATCTGTTCGCGGAACTGGGTCTGACCGCGCCAACGACTTATGGCGAGTTTCTGACCGTCAGCGAAGCGCTGAAAGCGGCGGACGTGGTTCCGGTGGCCTTTGGCAATGCGGCTGGCTGGCCAGCCTTCCACAATTTCAGCCTGTATGCCAACAACTTCATCCCGCAAGACAAACTCGAAGCGATGATCGCGGGAACAGAATCCTGGGAGGCGCCCGAAGTCGTCGCGGCCATTCAGGCGATGTTCGTCGATATGGATGCGGCGGGTTACCTGAACCCTTCGGTCAACGCTGTGGCCTATGACGATGCGAACATTCTGTTTTCATCGGGCATGGCCGGCATGACCATGACCGGAAGCTGGATGATCAACCAGTTCAAGGACACGACGTTCCAGACCAATTCGTTCTTTCTGCCCGCCCCCGAGGGCGGCACGACGCTGCCCCCGGCCGGCCTTGGTTCTGGCTATTTCATCACCTCGGCCTCGGTAAATGTCGAAGCGGCCGAGCGGTTCCTGACGTTCCTGTATGACCCGGCAAATGCCAGTTTCTGGGTCGAACAGATGTCGGTGATCCCGCCGTATGACGTGGACACGTCATCACTTGAAGTCTCGCCATTGCTGGCCCAGACGATGGAAGCTTTATCCACCATGCAGATGGGCTACAACATCGACGTGCTGACGCCCGAGGCGTTCAACACCACGATGTTGGACGGGTTCCAGGCGGTGTTGGCGGGCGACCGTACGGCTGCGGAACAGGCCGCCGCGATGCAGGCCTCCATGGCACAGTAAGTGTATCATGAAGGGCGGGCTGCGTTGCCCGCCCTTTGTTGAAACCATCGCCGTGTTCAAGCGAAAGAACAGTCATGGCCACCTCACGCATTGCAGCACGGCAACGCGCCGGTTTCTGGTTCGTTTTGCCCGCCTTTCTGGTCTATCTGCTGTTTTTCGGCGTGCCGTTCGTCGCCACCATCTGGCTTAGCTTCACCGAATGGAACGGGGTTGGCCAACCAGCTTTTACCGGAATCGACAACTATCTGCGCTTGTCGGGCGACAGCGCGATGTGGGCCTCGCTGGGCAATAACGTGATCTGGGTTATCATCGGCACTGTGGCACCGGTGTTCATCGGCCTGATCATCGCTGTCATGCTCTGGTCGGATGCGCGTGGATCGATGACCTATCGCACCATCTATTTCCTGCCGGTGGTGCTGTCGCCGGTGGTGATCGGGATCATCTGGGGTTGGATCTACAACCCCTTGTTCGGACTTCTGAATACCGGCCTGCGCGCCATCGGTCTGGGCAATCTGGCCATCGGTTGGCTGGGGGAAAGCGAGACCGCCCTTTACGCCGTCCTTGTCACTGCCATCTGGTCCTATCTAGGCTTTTGTATCGTCGTCCTGTTCGCCGGGCTGCAAAAGGTTGACCCCGAACTTGTCGGTGCCGCCCGTATCGATGGCGCGAATGCGCGGCAGCGGTTTCGCCATGTGATCATCCCGCA
>JANOMH010000278.1:0-2949 GCA_031420215.1 Rhodobacterales bacterium
TGCGTTCGGAATCATTGTCTTCTTCGAATGGGTCTTTGCCAGCCATCTTCTTCTCCCCCCGGGGTCAGGCCCTCAGGTATTCCGTATCGCCCAAAGCTCCATCGCCAATCCCGGATAATCGCCCGAGATATGCACCGCGACGCCGCCCGAAGTAGTCATCTTGCCCCAATAAGGGCTGTCCGCATCCAGTTGGAAATACACCACGCCCGCATGATACGGGATCTGGCGCGGGGCCACGGGCAGCGGGCGCAACCCGATCCCCGGCAGGGCCGAGTTGACCAGTTGCCGGATTTCCTCGACCGGGCCGATTTTCGCCTGACCGGCGAAATGGCGGCGCACCTGTTCGTCGGGGATGTCGGCGGTGACGGCCAGCACAAACCCGGCGGTCGAGAGCAGCTTGCGGTCGGCGATGACGCCCACCGAGATGCCGTATTTGCGCGGCTCCAGTGGAATCGACACCGCGGATGTTTCCAGCACGGAGGACAGATATTGCCGCAACACCCGGATCACCGGGGCGAAACTGCGCGACAGATCGTCGTGTTGATAGGCCGGAAATTCGGGGGCACGTTTGTCGGCGGCCATAAAGGTCGACAATTCGCCTGCCAGTTTGACGCATTCGGCATAGGCGACGGTCGGGTGCAGGTTTTCAATCGTGCCCAAGTGCCGGATCAGCGGCAGAGTCTTGTTGATCACCATCAGCAGCAGAAAATCCTGCAATTCGGCCACGGCACGGGTCGATCCCGCCTCGGACAGACGGCCCGACAGCGCAGTCATCCGGTGTGCCAGCAGCCCCTCAAGTTCACGGATAAATGCCGAAAGCGGAATAGCGGCCCGGATATCGAGGCAAGAGGGCATGAACCCGCCGTCAAGGATGATCTCTTTGTCCGGCCTCACTTCGATGATCCGGGCAATGGGAATGGTCAGTTTGTCAGCGAGATCATCCACAGCCAGCGCAAATTGCAGGCGCAGTTTGCCCACCCCCAGGGTCACGGGCTTGCGGTCCTGTGACATGGTGTCGGTGACCTCAAGTTCGGCGGGGCGCAGGCGGGTCGCGGATTGTTCGGCGCCTGACAGGTCAACTTCGCTGGCCCCCTGCCGCCGCTGTGGGACCGACAGGTAGACGACACAATCCTTGATGCTGGCGGGCACTTCCAGCGCGGGCGGATGCGCGTCGGTCTGCGGCACCCGGAACACCACGCCATCATGGGTCAGCCCGGCCCCGGATTTGATCGCGAACTGGCCGACTTTCAGCGCCGCCTCGTCAATCTCAAGTGTGGTCATGCCCCAGCCATAAGGGGACAGGCGGCGGGCGATGCCAGTGACCAAAGCCTCGGTATAGCGGTCGGCCTGTTGAAAATGGTGCGGCTGAAGGAACAGTCCTTCGGTCCACAAAACCTTGCTATCCCAAGACATTAGAGCTTACCCTTATTCATATCTGGTCCTTCTTGATCTGGGCCAGTTGTTGTTTATAGGCCTGTGCAAACTCGCGGCTGAACACCTCGTGAAAGTCGTTCTCGGCCTGATCTGCGATTTCGGCATACATCTTTTCGTAGGTTTCCCAATACTGCGCCTTTTTGCCCTTGAGCAGGCCCCAGGACCCCTTGGCCTCGATCTTGGACGCCAGAAGTGCTGGGTCCAGTTTGGCCAACACACCCTTGAGCGCCGCTTCCATCCCGGTGACCATCGCCACCTCATGCGCCTTGATATCGTCCAACGCCTGCGCGGTCGCCTGATCGGCGGGCAGATAGCCTTTGGCGGTAGGTTTCACCATGGCTTCAATGGCTTGCTCTGGACTGACCGAAAATTTCAGCGGGTTGTTTCCGCCTTTGTTAATCATCGTCTGATCAATCCGGAACTCGGATTTGATGCTGGTCCGGGTCATCAGAATCTCTCGCAAGCCGACAATCATCGCCCGCATTGTGCTGCCCAGCCGGACCATCGTGGCGGGGAGTTCAGCGTCCGAAATCGCTACATCCTGACCACCCATCGCGGCAATAAAGGCGCGGGCGGTATCGGTGTTGGTGGGCGTCCCGCCAAAAGCCATAGGTGGTGATGGCAACTCTACTGATGAAGTAGCCGCATGTGGCACCGGCTTATCCAGCACAAAGGGGTCAGGCGCGGCGTCATCTGGATCGACCCGAGGCTGGGGCGTGGCAGAAGGCTCTGGATTCGGCATATCCGCAAAGGGATTGCCGGGTTGCGCCGCAGGCAAAACAGGGGGCGGGGCGGCGGTTGGGGGCGGCACCGAAGGGCGAGGCGCCGGGGCCAGCAGATCATCATCGAAATCAGGGATTTGCGCCCCAGGCTGTGGCGGCGGCGCAAACGGAGCAGGCCCCGGGTCAGTGGCGTAGGGATTGGCTTTTGGGGGCTTGGTTTCGAACGGGTTGGATGAAAATCCCGACGGCTGCGCCGGTTTCGACGGGGCCAGCAGATCATCATCGAAATCATCGGGAATGACCGACCGGCTTTGCACTGTCGGGCGGAATGCATCCGACCCCATCATCCCATGATCACGGATCGCGGGGCCCATCGGTGCATCAGGCGCACGGCCCAAAACCGGGTGATCGTCGTCACCAAGGGGCGGCAGAAGCCCGTCGAAATCAACCTCTTGCCCGGCTTTCAGCTGTTTGTGCCCGCGCAAGCCTTTGGGATCGCTGAGCAGATTGTCCAGAAAATCGCCCCCCGGCCCGGTATCATCCAACAGCTTCATCGGGTCAGGCGCACGTGAGGAATGGCCGTGCGATGCCCCTTCCTCTCCTAATGGCGGGGGCAACTGGCTGTCGTCGAAATACTCTTGTCGCCGTTGGCGCGGCGCATCAAGAACCGGGTCGGGGGCCAATGCCACAACCAATTCATAGGTGCCAAGGGTCAGCACATCGCCGTCATTCAGTTGTTTGGGCGTCTTGCCGATCGGCACTTTGGCATAATTCAGGAATGTCCCGTTGGTCG
>JANOMH010000279.1:0-2636 GCA_031420215.1 Rhodobacterales bacterium
GGATACTGGCTCGCTGGTTATGCCTCGTATGAATTGGGGTATGTGCTGGAACCCAGGTTGCACAGCCTGATGCCGGTTGACCGGCGCCTGCCCCTGATCGCTTTCGGGGTCTATGACGGGCCGATACTGGCCGAGCCATTGCCCTCGGGAATCGCGGCTTTGGGTCCGTTTACGCCCGGCTGGTCCGCCGTTGAATATGCTGCGGCCTTTAAAAATGCCCATGAATACATCGGGGCGGGGGATATCTATCAGACTAACCTGACATTCCCGCTGACGGCCACAGCCAGCGGCGACCCGCTGGCGATTTATGCGGGTCTGTCCAATGGGCAACCGGTGGGACACGGGTCCATTCTGCTTCAGGACGGACTGCCAGCTATTCTGTCACGCTCTCCCGAGTTGTTCTTTCGGACGGATGCAGCTGGCAAAATCCAGACCCGGCCGATGAAGGGGACGCAACCGCGCAGTGCGGACCCTGCCGAAGATGCCACTTTGAAAATCTTCTTGCAGAACGATCCGAAAAACCGGGCCGAAAATCTGATGATCGTCGACTTGCTGCGCAATGACCTAAGCCGGATCTGCGCCACAGGGTCGGTCAGGGTGCCCGAGTTATTCCGGGTTGAAACCTATGCGACGGTGCACCAGATGACCTCGCTGATCGAGGGGCAGTTGTTGGCCGGGATCACGCTGGGCGACACATTCCGTGCTTTGTTCCCTTGTGGGTCCGTGACTGGTGCGCCCAAGGTTCGGGCGATGCAGATCATCCACGCGCTGGAACAACGTCCCCGCGATATCTATTGCGGGTCAATCGGTTGGGCCGCTCCGGATGGCCGGGCCGATTTTAATGTGGCTATCCGCACTATTCTGCTTGAAAATCAAACGGCTGACCTTAGCGTTGGGGGCGGAGTCGTCTGGGACAGCACGGCTGAGTCGGAGTATGAAGAGGCGCTATGGAAAACCCGCTTCGCGAAACCCTTCCAGACGGCCTAGAAATCATCGAAACTTTGGGTTGGCACCCGGACGATGGGATGCGCCATGCGGACCTGCATATCGCGCGGATGGCAAAAACCGCAGCTGTGCTCGGTTACAGTTTCGACCCCGAGATTGCTTCCAGTCTGTTGCATGGGGTGGCCAGCCTGATCCCCCTGCGCTGCCGCATGAGCCTTGGGCGCAGCAGCCTGACACTGAACAGCTCACCCCTGCCACCCCCCGCGCCACTTTGGCACGTTGGTATTGCCACGACGCGGCTCAATTCTGCCGACCCCTGGCTCGGGCACAAAACCACGCACCGGGCGGTCTATGACCAAACCCGCGCGACTCTGCCGGATGGGCAAGATGAGTTGGTGTTCCTGAACGAACGCGACGAGGTTTGTGAAGGGACGATCAGCAATATCTTTGTGACTTTGTCCGACGGCACCCGGGTGACGCCGCCGCTGTCCTGCGGCCTGCTTCCCGGGGTTTTGCGCGAATTCCTATTGTCTCAGGGCTATGTCGAGCGTGTCCTGACCCTGAATGACCTGCAACACTCCCGCGAAATCCACATGGGCAACGCCTTGCGCGGGCTGATCCGGGCGGAAATCATCGGCATTACTTGACATCGCTTTGGCAACCGAGTGTATCGGCGGCAAACCATAAGCGAGACCGCCATGCACGCCTACCGCACCCATACCTGCGCTGCCCTGACCTCTGCGAATGTGGGGGAGACGGTCCGCCTGTCCGGCTGGGTCCACCGGGTTCGTGACCATGGCGGCATATTGTTCATCGATTTGCGTGACCACTACGGCATTACCCAGGTGCTCTGCGACCCGGATTCCACGGCCTTTGATGATGTGAACAAGGTCCGCTCGGAATGGTGCATCCGGATTGACGGCGAGGTCAAGGCGCGGTCCGCCGCATTGGTCAACCCCAAGCTGCCGACCGGCGAGATTGAGGTTTTTGTGCGTGGGATTGAGGTTTTGGGGGCTGCCGCTGAACTGCCATTGCAGGTGTTCGGCGACCAAGAATACCCCGAGGAAACGCGGCTGCGCTATCGCTATCTCGACCTGCGCCGCGACAAGATGCAGGCCAATATGAAACTGCGGTCTGACGTGGTGGCCTCGATGCGGCGGCGGATGTGGGACAAGGGGTTTCGCGAATACCAGACGCCGATCATCACCGCCTCCAGTCCCGAGGGCGCGCGCGATTTTCTGGTGCCGTCGCGCATCCACCCCGGCAAATTCTACGCCCTGCCGCAAGCCCCGCAGCAATTCAAGCAACTGCTGATGGTGTCGGGGTTCGACAAATATCTCCAGATCCAACTGGTAGAAGTCAGTCGGCGACCGGTCCGCGCGGGGGTCTTCGTCGCGGAAACACGGGGCGATCTGGAAATAGCGATCGAAGCCAGCCACCATCAGGAGCTGCTTGAATTGCTGCGGCGCCTGCGGTAGCGCATAGAACTTGCCCGGATGGATGCGGGAGGGCACGAGGAAATCGCGGGCCCCTTCGGGCGACGACGCGGTAATGATCGGCGTCTGGTATTCCCGGAACCCCTTGTCCCACATCCGCCGCCGCATCGAGGCCACGACGTCCGAGCGCAGGGTCATGTTCGCCTGCATCTTGTCGCGACGCAGGTCGAGATAGCGATAGCGCAGCCGCGTTTC
>JANOMH010000280.1:0-1911 GCA_031420215.1 Rhodobacterales bacterium
GTCACATGGGTGGCCACAAACAACCCATGGGTGTGAAAGATCGGCAAGGCATGCAGCAGCACATCCCGGTCGGTAAAGGCCCAGAGGTCGGCCAGAACCTGTGCATTCGACAGCAGGTTGCCTTGGGTCAGCATCGCGCCCCTGGACCGGCCCGTCGTGCCGCTGGTATACAGGATTGCGGCCAGAGCATCACAGGCCCGATCAACCGTTGGAAACCGGTCCCGCTGCCCCTCGGCCAGATCAGCCAAAGTGCCGGTGCCATCATGGCCCAGCGTCTGGATTTGCGCCCCATGCCCGGCGGCAACCTCGGTCAAAGCGGCGGCTTTGGCGGGGGTGGCCAGCAACAGGGTGGCCCCGGAATTGCCGATGAAATAATCCACCTCGGTCGCGGTATAGGCCGGGTTCAGCGGCAAAAACACCAGCCCTGCCTGCACACAGGCTGCATAAACCGCCAACGCCGCACCGGACTTTTCCACCTGCACTGCGACCCGGTCACCGGCGGTCAGACCCAGACTGGTCAGCGCTTGGGCCAGCCGGGCGGCCTGCGTCAGAAACGCCGCATGAGTCAGCAGCGCCCCGTCAGCCCCCCGTAAAAACGGGGTATCCCGCCCGGCATGGCGGCCAAAAAGCTGGTCAAATAGCGGGTTTGGCATGGGTCTTCCCAGAAAGAACGGTCAGCCCAAGGCTTAGCCCATGCCTGAGGCCTGCGGCAAGGCAGGCTCAAATAAAGACGAAATCATTCGCCGCCAGACCGGCCCGATATTTGAATTCGACCATCATGTCAGTCGCACCATCCCCGGTATAATCGATGCGCAGGAAATGGCCGTCATAATAGCAGGACTTTTTACCACCCGCGACATAGTCCAGGTCTGCAAATGTCATGGCGCCCATGGCACGCAGATCAATTTTTTCGACGCCAGATTGAAAGCCTTCGACACTGTCCATCGTGGGCCAGGTCTTGCCGCTTTCGCCGACAGCAAAGATCAGGGTGTCGGCAACCTTTGCATTCTCCCACAGGTAAATCTTGTCAGCGCCGATACCGCCCATGACCTTGTCGTCGCCATCGCCGGACCAGATCTTGTCATTGCCGGCACCGGCCAGGAATGTTTCGTTCCGGGCTATGGCGAAACAATTGCTGTAAGTGCCAGTGCCCGGTTCATCGCTCAGCCCGCTGCCATGGACAACATTGACGCCGTTCAGAAAGTAATTCAGCCACCCGGCCACATCGGCGGTCAATTCGTTGTCATTGCCATCCTCGTTGAAATACCGGCCATTCTGCATTTTCAAAGCCATAGTGAAAGATCGCGTCGGCCACAGTATCGATGAAAGCACGACCCTGAAAAACCAAGGTGCCACCATCGCCCTCTATGTGATGAAAGCCGGACTCGATCGCGCCGTTGTCATTGCCATGGTTCAGAATAAAGCTTTTCCTGGCCGCCGGATTATTGAAAACCGCCGTTGAAATGGTCTGCATATCTGCTTCCGAAATCAGACCGCCATCATTGACATGGGTCGCGGCAATGGTCTGCAACAGCACAGTTTTCAGGTTGCTGGTCGCCGTCAGGCCCAGTTGAATTTGCGCGACAGAGGTCGTGGCGCGCAGGCCCGGATCGGCACTGATCGCGGCAGTCAAAGTTGTCAGGTTCACCGGCGTGGAGCTTTCCGCTTTGCTATATCAGTTCGATCCGGTTGGACCTTTGCAGGCACAAACCGGGCCAAATCGTAGCCACTTCATTCCAATCTGCGGACAAATTTGGCCATGGGGCGCAGCCCAGGGGAATCGCGTTTGTAATTTGACCTGATCCGCGGGGTCTTGCGGTCTTGGGCAGGATGGATTCTGGAGCGGGGATCGCCCTTCTGGAGCCCTTTCCCCGCATGGACATCTTCCTCGCCGCCTTTGATGACATTCCC
>JANOMH010000281.1:0-2036 GCA_031420215.1 Rhodobacterales bacterium
ACCGGGCCGCCGACCCCGCACTTCTGCTGATCGCGCCGACCGGGGGCGGCAAAACCATGGCCGGTTTCCTGCCCACCTTGCTGGAATGCGCAGACGGGACCCATCAGGGCCTGCACACACTGTATGTCAGCCCTCTGAAAGCCCTTGCTGCTGACATCAAGCGTAACCTGACCGGCCCCGTCACCGAAATGGGCCTGCCCATCCGGATCGAGGATCGGACCGGCGACACGTCCTATACCCAAAAACGCCGCCAGCGCGCCGACCCACCGCATATCCTGCTGACCACGCCGGAATCCCTTGCCCTGCTGATCAGCTACGAAGATGCGCCGCGGATGTTCGCAGGATTGCAACGGGTGATCGTCGATGAAATCCACGCTTTGGCCGAATCCAAACGCGGCGATCAGTTGATGCTGGCCCTGTCGCGGCTGCAAACCCTTGCCCCCGGCCTGCGACGTGTCGGACTTTCGGCCACAGTCGAAAACCCCGCCGCCATCGCGCAAATGCTGGCGAAAAACCCCGACCCCTGCGCCATCCTGCTAGCCGATCCGGGGCCAGAGCCCGACATCGCCATGCTGGTCACCGAGGAACGGCCCCCATGGGCGGGCGGTGGCGCCAAATACTCCATTCCCGCCGTTCTGGCCGAGGTCAAGCGCCACAAAACTACCCTGATTTTCCACAACACCCGGGCGCAGGCCGAGATATTTTTTCATAACCTGTGGCTGGCCAATACCGACGATCTGCCGATCGGCATCCACCACGGCAGCCTGTCACGCGAACAGCGTGAACGGGTCGAAGGCGCGATGATTGCCGGGCAACTGCGGGCGATTGTCTGCACTGGCAGTCTCGATCTGGGGATCGACTGGGGCGATGTCGATCTGGTCATTCAGGTCGGCGCGCCCAAGAATGTCAAACGCCTGATCCAGCGGATCGGCCGGGCCAATCACCGCTATAATGCGCCCTCCAAGGCGCTGCTCGTGCCCGCCAACCGCTTTGAAGTCGTGGAATGCGTGGCAGCGTTGGAGGCCGCGCGGGCGCACGATCTGGACGGCGACCCCAAGGGGCCGGGCCCGCGCGACGTGCTGTGCCAGCATATCCTGATCGCGGCCTGCGCCGGACCGTTTGACGCCAACACCTTGTTTGCAGAAGTAAAAACCGTCGGGGCCTATGCCGCCCTGATCCGCGCTGACTTCGACGCCTGCCTCGATTTCTGCGCCACCGGCGGCTATGCTTTGCGGGCCTATGACCGCTGGCAACGGCTGATGCAGACGGGTGGCCTGTGGCACCTGCGCGACCCCCGCGCTGCACTGCGGATCCGGATGAACATTGGCACGATACAGGATACCGACACGCTCAAAGTCCGGATGCGGGGCAGTTTTCAAATGCTGGGCGAGGTAGAGGAAGCCTTTGCCGCGACGCTCACCCCGGGCGATACATTCCTGATCGGCGGACAGATCGTGCGCTACGAAGGCCTGCGCGAATTGACGGTCGAGGTCAGCCGGAATGCGTCGAAAACCCCGAAAATCGCCACCTTCATGGGGACCAAATTCGCCACTTCCACCCAACTGTCCGCGCGGATATTAAGGATGTTCCAACAGCCCAGCTGGCCCGAATTGCCCGGCCATACCGCGTTTTGGCTCACCCTGCAGCGCACCCTGTCGCAATTGCCCGAAGCAGACCGGATTCTGGTGGAAACCTTTCCGTATGACGGCCGGTCCCATTCCTGCTTTTACGGGTTCGCCGGGCGCAATGCGCAACAAACCCTCGGGCTGCTATTAACCCAACGGATGGAGGCGCTGGGGCTCCAACCCCTTGGTTTTGTCGCCACCGATTATGCGACCCTGATCTGGGGGCTGGAAGACCTGCGCGACCCAGCCCCGTTGTTTGCCGGGGAAAATCTGCGGGCGGGATTTGAGACATGGCTGGCCGGAAATGCAGTGATGAAACGCACCTTCCGGGCCAGCGCCACCATCGCCGGGCTGATCGAACGCAACAGCCCCAGTGCGAAAAAATCCGGGCGGCAGGCGACGTTTTCCAGC
>JANOMH010000282.1:0-1778 GCA_031420215.1 Rhodobacterales bacterium
TGCTGTCTATTTTGAAGAGGTTGCGCGTGGACGTGAAGGTAAATTGGCCGCTAATTGGGTGATCAATGAGCTGTTTGGCCGGTTGAAAAAAGACGACAAGGGGATTGCCGACAGCCCGGTCAGTCCGGCCCAACTGGGCGGCATTCTCGACCTGATTTCCAAGGGCGAGATCAGTGGCAAAATCGCCAAGGACCTGTTCGAGATTGTCTATAACGAAGGCGGCGCGCCTGCTGATATTGTTGAGAAGCGGGGCATGCGGCAGGTCACTGATACCGGCGCCATCGAGGCCGCCGTGGATGCGGTGATTGCCGCCAATCCGGGGCAGGTCGAGAAGGCCCGCGCCAACCCCAAGCTGGCGGGCTGGTTCGTCGGTCAGGTGATGAAAGAGACCGGCGGCAAGGCCAATCCGGCGGCCGTGAACGCTTTGGTCCTGCGAAAGCTGGGGCTGTAAGCTTGGCCTTTGCTGCCCCGGCCTGCTATATCGGGCGACCGCAGACCAGAACCGCCCAATCTACATTTTGTGACCGGTTTTCATTGCGACACGACCCCTAGACATGCTCTGGCCAATACGGGAAACCCAAGGAATCCCTTGGTGTTACGCCCCGCTTTTGGTAAAACAACGCCGGATTGTGGCAGGGAGGCGCAGAATGCCAACATATGAATTCCGTGTGGTTCCGGCCCCGAAACAGGGGCTCAAAGCCAAGGGCGTCCGCTCGAACGAAGAGCGCTTTGCCCATGCGCTTGAGGTGCTGATGAACGAAATGGGCGCGCAAGGCTGGGACTATGTCCGCGCCGATATCCTGCCCGCCGAGGAACGGCAGGGCCTGACCGGGCGGACCACGGTCTATCAGAACATGCTGGTGTTCCGCCGGGTGGTCGAGCCGGTCGACGCCGTCACTACTCTGCGGATGCCAGAGATTGCGCCGCAGTTCGTGCCCACCGCGCCGCCGGTCGTGGCAGCGCCGCAGGTCCGGCTGGTCGATATGGATGCGACGGTGGTGCCCGCCCTCGTGGTGGGGCCGCGGTTGGTGGCGGAGTGAGGGGGGGGCAGGTAGTGATTATACTCCTTATTTCAGCTCATCTTACTTTGCCCGGAATCAAGGCGCATTGCGCCGCCGGGCAGCGCCTGACCGCCCCATCGGTCGGGCGCTCCTGTCGCAGCGGTGCCTAGAAGTCCTACAGCAGTGGCGGCACCATAAAGCTCTGCAGAACCAACACCGATGCGCCCACCCGGCGGTCTGGCGCGGCCCTATGCTGGTAGCGGAGGGCAAGCATCCTTAAGGCAGCAGCCCCTACACCCCCACATCCACCCCCAGCGCATGCAGCCGCCCGATGATCCCCGGCCCCAGTGCCGCGTGGACCGCCCGGTGCCGCTCCACCCGGCTCATCGGGCCGAATGCCGGGGCACGGATCACGACCCGCCAGTGGCTCTCGCCCGTGCCATCGTCGCCGGCGTGACCGCTGTGCAGGTGGCTTTCATTGACCACTTGCAGGCTCGTGGGCGCAAAAGCGCCTTCCAAAGCTGCTTTTATCTGATCCGCAAGTCCCATTATTTTCGCATTGCCCCTGTTCTCTGCCGCTGCACGGCTTAAACTGCTGTGTCCGAGTCGGAAAGGGAATGCCATGACAAAAGACGACCCATTTGGGTTTGACATGTCCGTGTCGGGCGCGAAAAAGAAGAACCCGCGCGGGCGCAGGGGGATGTCGGGGGCGTTTGAAACCTCGACCCGCGCCTGTGATGCGCCGGGCTGCAAGGAGCAGGGCAAATACCGCGCGCC
>JANOMH010000283.1:0-2061 GCA_031420215.1 Rhodobacterales bacterium
GGCGGGCCAGACGGCCGGTGGCCGCAGCTTGGCCGGCCCTTTGGCAGGCTGCCCCGGATCACGGTTGCGCACGCCATTCCAGAACGGGGTGAACACCCGGTAAAATCCACCGGTGCCGGTCTGCACGGTCCACGGCTCGAACAGCAGATGCCCGGCATGGCTGTGGGCCCCGATCCCATCGGCCTTGAGTGCCGCCTTGATTTCGGTATCCCGCGCCACGGCTTGCGGGTCGTAAAGCCGACCCCAGTGAACCGCCCCTGCCCCGGTTTCAGCCACCAGCGCCCGCAGCACCTCAAGTGCTGGCCCCCGCCGCAAAATCAGGCGGCTGCCAAGGGCTGACAGAACCGCGGCAAACCGATCGACACCACGCCCCATCCGAAATTTGGGTGCGGCACCCAAGGCGCTGACCACCTCATCATGAATGAAAACCGGGATCACCGGACGGCCCGAGGCACTGGCCACTGACAAGGCAGCATGATCTGACAGCCGCAAATCGCGGCGAAACCACAGGAGAATCGGGCGTAGGTCGGTCACAAAACCCGGTCCAGCGCCCCGATCAGCTGAGTCACTTCGGCGGGGGTCGTGTAATGGACAAAACTCATCCGCAAGACGCCCTTTTGAGTGTCGATCCCCAGCGCTGCCAATGGCCGGACCGCATAGAAATTCCCACCGCCTGCCATAATTCCATGTGCGGACAAGGCCTTGGCGGCCACTTCTCCACCACCCGCCAGCTCGACCGCGACGGTCGGCGCACGGTCTGCTGCAACGCGCGACCCCAAAAGCCGCACTGAATTCTTGTCCGCCAGGTAATCCAACAACGGCTGCAATACCTTAACCTCTTGATTTCGCATGATATCGTGGCTGAACTGCGCCGCTTTTGGCCCGGTTGGCCCGCCGTGATGAACCGACAAAGCCTCAAAATAATCGGCCATCCCGGCGCAGGCGGCAATCTGCGCATGGTCCGGCCCGCCGGGCGTGTGGCGTTGATACAGGGTATCTGCATTGAAAAAGTGAGCTTGATTAGGGAGTTGCATACCAAAGCTCTCGCGAATAACCATGATCCCCTGATGCGGGCCATAGGTCTTGTAGGCGCTGAACAGATAGACATCACAGCCCAGATCGCCCACATCCGGGAACCCATGCGGGGCATAGCTGACACCGTCAACGATGACCGCAGAGCCATTGGCATGGGCGATTGCAGTGATGGATTTTACATCATTTATGGTCGCTATTACATTGGAACAATGGGGAAAACACACCAACTTGACATGTGGCTCAAGCAATTTTTCCAGATCCTCAAGCCGTAGATCCCCGGTATCAGGATCAATCGCCCATTCGCGGACCTCGACCCCTTCTTCGGCCAACCTGCGCCAGACACCGGAATTGGCCTCATGGTCCTGATTTGTTACGATAATCGCTTGACCGGGTTGCAACCAGCGGCGCACAGCATTGGCCAGCACATAGGTGTTGGTGCTGGTTGAAGGGCCAAAACTCAGCTCCTCCCGCGCTACCCCCAGCATCGCCGAAAGCCGTGTCCGTGCTTCGTCCATTTCCGCACCGGCCAGTTCGGACACCGGATAAGGCGCATAGGGTTGAACTTTGCGGGTCCGGTAAAACCGGGTCAACCGGTCCACAACAGCCGCGCAAGGGTATGATCCGCCTGCATTTTCAAAGAACGCCTGCCCCTGAAGGTCGGGCACGCCAAAGGCCGGAAACTGGGCGCGAACCCATGTGGTATCAAGGACTTGCATCGAGGACTTTCATCATTATGGGGACGGGTTTGATCGTGTTATCGGCAATCTGCGGTCTGGTCGCAAGCCTGTTCGGGCACAACAAGCGCCATCAAAAAAGGCGAACTGCCGCCCTGGCGGACTTAACGTGGCGGAAGTTGATCAAAAAGCCGGGCAATTGACCGGGCCTAGGCTTGAACAGCCGCGCCTTGCCGCCTACGGATTTAGTCACATGATAACAAAAGGGAGTCACTCACCCATGAAACTGTCAATATTGTTCGGCGTGACCGCGCTGGCAGCACTTGCCACCGGGGCCATGGCACAGGATGCC
>JANOMH010000284.1:0-4851 GCA_031420215.1 Rhodobacterales bacterium
CAGGCCTGCGAACATCGCCGACGACATCAGCATGGTGTCGTCAATAGGCCGCACCGCCACGCCCAAAAGGGCGAAAATCTTGGCGTCATATTTCATGTTCTGCCCGATTTTCAGGATCGCATCATCCTGCAAGACCGGCCCTAACATTGCCAAAACCACCTCAAGGGGCATTTGCCCGTCGGCCATCGCGTCCGACCCAAACAGATCGCCGGTAGTGGCGGCCTTGTGGCCCACCGGAATGTAGCAAGCCTGCCCGGCGGTCACGCACAGCGAAATTCCCACAAGTTCGGCGCGCATCTCGTCCAGCGAGGTGGTCTCGGTATCCACCGCCACGACGCCACGCTCGCGGATGCGGTCAATCCAGACCTGCAACGCCGCTGCATCAGTCACACATTCATAGCCCTCAAATGGCACGGATACGGCAACCGCTGCCTCGGCCACCGGCGCCACCACGACCGGTGCGACGAGCCCCAGCTTCGCGGCCAAACGTTTAGTGACCGTCTGAAACTCCATCAGGTTGAGAAACCCGAACAACTCGTCGGGCACCGGATCGCGGACTTCCAGAGAGTCCAGCGTAAAGTCCAGCACCATATGGCAGTCCAGCGTCACCAATTGCCGCGACAACAAGATCTGCGCCACATTATTCACCAAAGCCTCGCGGCGCTTTTCCTGTTTGATCTCACCCGCACGGGCCAACAAACTATCCAGATCGCCATATTCATTGATCAACAAAGCGGCGGTCTTGATTCCGATTCCCGGTGCACCGGGCACGTTATCCACCGAATCGCCAGCCAAAGCCTGCACATCGACCACCCGCTCGGGGCCCACACCAAACTTCTCAATCACCCCATCGCGGTCGATGCGCTTGTTCTTCATCGGGTCGAGCATTTCGACACCATCGCCGATCAGCTGCATCATGTCCTTGTCCGAGGTGACAATCGTCACCCGGCCACCGGCATCGCGGGCCTGACAGGACAGGGTGGCAATAATATCATCGGCCTCGAACCCCTCCATTTCCTTGCAGGCAATATTGAACGCGCGGGTCGCATCCCGGGTCAGCGGAAACTGCGGCACCAGATCCTCTGGCGCGGGGGGGCGCTGCGCCTTGTAAAGCGGATACAGGTCATTGCGGAACGACCGGCCGGAATGGTCAAAGATCACCGCCACATGGGTGGCCGCATCGGGGCCATTGTTGCCATCAACATAGCGCTGCAACATGTTCACAAAGCCCGACACAGCCCCCACCGGCAGCCCGTCCGATTTGCGGGTCAGGGGCGGCAGGGCATGATAGGCCCGGAAAATAAACGCCGAGCCGTCGATCAGATGCAGGTGGCAGCCTTTGCCGAATGTGGTCATCAAGGCACCCCTCATGATTTTCGGAGTTGAAAAAATACTCCCGCCGGAGGCTCCTGCCTGTCAGCGAACGCGTCGCCAAAAGGCTCAGGCGACCAGCGCCTTAAAATCCGCATGAACATAGCGGCAGTCGCAATAGCCGCATTCAACCCAGCCGGTGTCATGCGGGATCGACAGCCAGACGCGAGGGTGTCCCAAGGCCGGCGAACCGCCGTCGCAGGCGACGCGCCATTGGGTCACGATCTTGGTCTCTGGGGGGGCAATGGTCATCGGTCAGCCTCTGTCTGGTTTGCACGGCATCATAGCCGGGGTGCAGCGGCGGGGAAAGCGGGTCTTGTCAGAACTTCGCCAATAACGGGCCCAGCGGGCGACCGGCCAGGATATGCAGATGGAAATGCGGCACTTCCTGATGGGCATCGGCGCGGGCATTGGCGATGGCGCGAAAGCCACCCTCTACCCCCACGATCCGGCAGACCTCGGCCACGGCGGCAAAGAACCCGACCTGTTCGGCGGGGCTGGCCGCGGCGGCGAAATGGTCCAGCGACATATAGGGGCCCTTGGGAACCACCATCACATGCACCGGGGCCTGCGGGGCAATATCGGGGAAGGCCACGGCATGGTCATTTTCAAAGATCAGCTTGGCCGGAATTTCGCCGCGCAGGATGCGGGCAAAGATGTTTTGGGGGTCATAGGCAAAGTCCATCTGGGCACCTTTTAGTCAGAAAACAAATAGGGGGTCTCGGCCAACATGGCAGCCACTTCCGGGGAAACCGACAGGAATTGCGCCAAAGGGACAGCATTTTCGACAGCCGACGCGGTTTGTCGCAGGCGCAGATGCTGCGGGAAATGCGCGTCCCGGATCCGGTCGCTTTCATAGATCACATCATAGCGGATCGTGGGAAGCAGCCGGGCCAATGTCTCGGGCGTGGTTTCATCACCGGCCAGACCGACGCGCTTGGCATGGCCAATCAAGTAGTCATCGGCAAAAGTACAGTCGATTTCCAACAGTCGGGTGGTCGAGCGGTCGGAAAAGAAATCCTGCAGCAGGTCCAGATTGGCGGTGTCCAGACAGATCAGCAGACAGTCGGTTTCATAATAGTCAAACAGCATACGCATCAGGGCGCGACGATGCCGGGTGCGTTTGATCAGGGTGGACTGGATACCGCCCAGGTCAGGCAAGGGGGTGGATTCCTCGTTGAACAGATAGTCGATGGCCGGGATATTGGTGTGATGCTTGATCGCACCCACCAGCCGCTTGGCCACATGCCATTTCTTGCAGGCGACAATCAGCAACTCACGCTCGCGGCCGAGTGTGGTTTCGGTCTCCCAGAAGCGGGGGGCAAAGCGGCGGCCGATCCGGCCCCGGCCGGTCAGGAATTTGAACAGGCTCAGCCCTTCGTTCGAGATTTTGAAATCGGTCCGGTCCGAGGCATAAAGCACACCAAGCCGTTGTTTCAACCCCTTGGCTTCGGGGCTGATTTTGCGGGCGAACAGGAAATTCTGGCTCAGCAGCAGGTCATAGTGATCATTGTGAAAGATCACCGGCATGCCGTATTCGGTAAACATCAGGAATGTCAGACTGCGCGACCGGATCTGCCCTTGCGGGATCAGATGACGGACGAGAGTTTGAAAAAACGTCTCGTCCGGGATCCAGGTGGTGCGAAAAAACCGCATCACATCGGGGCGTTTTTTGGTGAACTCCAAAATCGCCTCGATGGTCTGGCGACGCAGACACCACCACTGGCTGCCGATCATCACCTGAAGATCGGCCGGAATGGACCGCTGCAGGCCAAGGCGGCGCTGTGCCTCCAGACTGGCATAGAACAGCTTTTTCTGGGTGCGCTCGTTGAACAGATGGCGATAGATCAGGCGCTCTTCCTTGATACCCGTCTTGATCCATTCACTGTCGAAAAAATCGAAACTTTCGATGTAATCGACATCCGCTTCATCCAAAAAACGATGGGCGTAGCTGGCTGATTTGATCGCCAGACAATCGCCGGACACCATATAAAAATGGGTCGCACGGGGAAAAGCCGCGACCGCCGCTTTGACTGCATAAAGGGTCGCCTGGACCAGCGACCAAGCCCCCCAACCGCATTTGATCCGGCGGCGGGCAAAGGTGACATTGGGATTGTCGGCCAACGCTTGCCTGATCCGGTCGAAAGCCTCAACCGGGGCGCGGGCGTCGAAATGGATCGCCATATAATCGCCCACGGCGGTCAGCTGGCGGGCCTGCTCAATGATCGCATCCGGGTCCTTGTGGCAGAGCAGGATAAAGGCAATTTTTGCCATTCAGGAAACCATATCGCCTTGATCAGATCATTGTTTAGCCTTGATAGCGTGAACAGACGTCGAATAAACAGTGTTTGTTTGCTTTTTGATGCTGAGGTATGGCCGGGCCGTCACCGTCAGGGGCGATCCGGGTCACGAAAAAGAAAGGTTGCGGCGTATGGGGTTTCCAGGAACGTGGATGACGCAAAGCGAAAGTATGGTGTACCGGGTGGTGCCCAAATGCGCCTGCTCGACCATCGGGCAGATCATGTATTATTCGGACCATGGGACATTCTTTGACGGCGATATCCATGACGCGCAATCCGGCATGCACAAATGGGCGATCGAAGCCAGCCAGCCGCTGATTTCCCGCAATGTCAAAACCCACGGATCCCCGGCCTTCACCTGCGTGCGCAACCCCTACACCCGGATCCTGTCGTCGTTTTTCGACAAGATCTGCGGCATCCAGCGCAATGGCAAACGCTACCGGGGCAACCTTGTGCCGCTTTTGGTGCAAAAATACGGAATCGAGGTCGGCGACCCTGCGGACGGGTTTCAGTTCGACCAGATCAAATCATTCCGGCGGTTCCTGCTGTTCGCGCGCGACACCATCCGCTGGCGCAAACCAATGGAGCCGGACATTCACTGGTCAGCGATGTCGGGCCATATCTCGACCTTCGTGGTCAACGGCGGGCGCTATGATCACATCATCTGGACCGAAAAGTTCAACGAGGGGATGCAAGCCGTGCTTGATCAGGTCAAGACCCCGCATCAGGTCGTGCTCAAAGACATCCCCCGCTTCAACGAAAGCGAAGGGCACGGGCCGACCCGCGCCCATCCGGTCGAGGATTACTTTGACGATCTGTCGATGCACCTGATGTATGAAATCTATAAAAAGGATTTCACCGTGTTCAAATACGACTTTGAAAACCCGGCCAACAAGATGCCAACCGGAGAGATTGATCTGGCCGAGGTGCATGCCAAACTGGGGGAGTGATGGCCGATCCTGTGGCAGGGTATTCCGGCACGCCGCTGTGGAAAAAACTGGGGCTGAAGCCCGGGATGGCCGCCTGCGTGATCGGCGCGCCGCCCGATTATGCGGCGCTGATCACAGGCGGTCCTGCCGTGATCTGGGGGCCGCTGCGGCAAGGTGCCGATTTCATCCACCTTTTCACCCCGTTCCGGGCCGAACTGGAAGCCTCCCTGCGCGCCTGCCTGCCGCTGATG
>JANOMH010000285.1:0-2087 GCA_031420215.1 Rhodobacterales bacterium
GTGCTGAAATCCATCGCCACGACCTCTCCTTTGCTGCGTCATAGCTTCGCCGATGGCGGCGATGGCCGGCCAAAGCTGCGGCGGGCCCCGGAGAAGATCGGGCGCTGGACCATCCAGATCGTCAAGCGCTCCGACACCGCGACCGGATTTGAAGTCACTCCCCGAAGATGGGTGGTCGCGCGCACCTTCGCATGGCTCGGACGCTGCCGTCGCATGGCGAAGCACCGAGGAGAAAACCATTGCCAGCGCCGAGGATGGCTGCTTATCGCCCACATCCGCCGCCTCATCCGCCTGCTGGCAAGGCCGTGACATCATTCAAAGAGTTTTGAATCAGACTCTGAAACCGAGGCCCGTCTGCTGGATCCTGACGAGGTGATCATCCTCGCCTCGCCACAACATCCGATCAAGGCCAGTCGGATCAAGTACTACGACGATCCGATCTTCCGGGCGATGGTCGCGCGGCAAGAGGGCAAGCCGTTCCCCTATCCACTGCAGGTGGACGGCGCGGGGCCGTGGGGTATGGGTGATGGTGACGAGGACACCGAGCCTTCCGAACCGCCAAAGACTTCGGGGGACGCGGCGTTGGACCGGCAGGGGAGTTTCATCGACGAGCTGTTGGGTGAGTAACCGGCCCACTCCGGACAATCAGCAAGCCGGGAGCACCGCTGTGCAGCTTCGTCGAAGCTGACGTTCAGACGGAATGCAGCATTTGAAGGCACAGCACTTCGACGGTGTGGGACAAGACAGCCATACAGATTGGTTCGCTGAATGGCTGCTTCATCTGCCATGCGGCACTACGCTGCGGCAGTGGCTTCGATTTCGAACAACAAGCCCGGTATTGCCAATCGTGTCACGCCCAGCAAGGTCATCGGCGGGGCGCATTGGACCCCTCCGAAACGCTGTCCAAGCAGGTCGAAGTTCTTGAGTGCCTCATCCACGTCGGTGGCATATACACCAAGCCGGATGATGTTGCTCAAGGTCATATCCGCGCCAGCCAACACTGCCTCCAGATTGTCCAGTGCCAGGCTGATCTGGCCGCGCATGTCACCGGGATGCTGCGGATTTCCCGCGCCGTCGACCGCCGTTTGACCTGCACAGATCACCTGGCGCGATGTGCCGGCAATAATCTCTGCCTGATTGTAGCCAAGTTTCAGGGACCAGTCCCAAGGGTTTACGGGTGTGCGTTGCATCATCAGAGTTTCCTTGTTGCGATGTATGCAAACTGCGTAGAATGCATTGGTGACAAAATTTGGCACCAAAAGTGCTAAGGTGAAGTCATGAATATTCGCCTCCGTCATGATGCCATTGTGCGCATCCTTCGCCGCAACGGAACGTCGACGGTCGATGATCTGGCCGAAGTTGTCGGGGCATCGCGGCGAACGGTTCTGCGCGATATCGGCGCGCTGCGCGATCAGGGCTTCGTCATCCATTCCGAAAGCGGGCGCGGTGGCGGTGTGCAGCTTGACCCACTATCGGTTCAGACCACCACGCGCTTGTCAGTGGCCGAGGTGTTTGCCCTTCTCATCAGCGTGGCGGCGATGCGCGCGGCGCACAACCTGCCATTTTCCAATCTCGCAGATGCC
This sequence comes from Rhodobacterales bacterium, assembly GCA_031420215.1. GTDB lineage: Bacteria > Pseudomonadota > Alphaproteobacteria > Rhodobacterales > Rhodobacteraceae > JANOMH01. Next base: position 1,584 of record JANOMH010000285.1, read on the forward strand.
GGGCTGGCCAAGATAGAAAAGGCGCTGCCTGCAGACAAAGTGCGCGATCTGCGCCGGTTACTTGATTGTCTGCATATTGGTCAGTTGTCGCCCCATCAGGACATATCTGATTTCGGGCCGATTGATCCCGCCCTGCTGCCTGCGTTCGAGTCGGCATTTCTGCAGCAACTCCCCCTAAGGTTTCGATACCGCGACGCCAAAGGGGTTGAAACCAGCCGCGAGATCGAACCGCAAGCCATGCTTATCCTGTCGCCATTGTGGTATTTGGTGGCGTGGGACCCCTCGCGCAAGGATTTTCGTCATTTTCGGATGGATCGGATCAGCGAACCGGAACCGATCAATGGCGCACCATTCCGCAGGCGACATGTACCATTCGCGGATGACGTCTGCCCATTTAGCCACGTGCCGCGCTGACCTTTCGCAAAACTGACCTTCATCCGCCGGGCAGCTTGCGTCGCAAAGGGCTCGATACGTGCGTGCGGCGGCGCAACACTCATCTTGGTG
>JANOMH010000286.1:0-7152 GCA_031420215.1 Rhodobacterales bacterium
GGTCAGCCCCAGTGTGGCAAAGGCCGAGGCCAGATAGTCGATCCATGTATTGCGGTTCAGTGCGGCGGCCATGCCCAGCAGGATACCCAAAGGTGCCCCGATCAGGACACCGAGGCCGCCAAGGACAAGCGAAGGCACCCAAGCCCGGCCGATCAATTCAAGGACGGTTTCGCCGGGGCTTTGGAACGGGATGCCGAAATCAAGATGAAGAACGCCCCACATGTATTTGAAATATTGCACATATAACGGCTGATCCAGACCATATCGGGCCATTAGCGTGGCGCGCACCGCCGCGGGCATCGGCATTTCGCCCGCGTCAAACGGCCCACCAGTGATCGAATGCATCATCATGAAAATGATCAGCGAGACGACAATGAAGGTCACTGAAATCGAGAGCAGGCGGCGGATGATGAAACCGATCATGCTGTTTCCACCAAATGGCCGGGGGCAATTTCGGTCAGCACGCCGGGGCCACCTGCGGCCCGTTCCAACGCCTCGCGGGTCTGGAATGTCCGGGTTCGCCGGTTGCGCGGGTTGAGCACCGGGATCGCATCCAGCAGTGATTTTGTGTAGGGATGCCGGGGGGTTGCAAAGATGTCCTCAGTCGCGGCCTGTTCCACAATCCGGCCCGCCCACATCACCGCAACGGTGTCAGTCAGTGACCGGACGACGGATAAATCATGGCTGATGAACAGGATCGCCAGACCCATTTCGGCCTGCAAATCCTGCAACAGATTGATGATCTGCGCCTTGACCGACACATCCAGCGCCGAAGTCGGCTCATCCGCAATCAGGATATCGGGTCGCAGGATCAGGGCACGGGCGATGGCAACGCGCTGGCGCTGCCCGCCGGACAGCTCGTGTGGATAACGGTTCCCATAAGACCGGTGCAGACCGACCCGTTCGAGCCAGTCCAAAGCTGATGTAGTTTGTGAAGAATGCTCTCCAACCCCATGAATATGCAGGGGTTCCGCCACGATTTGCGCCAGCGTCATCATCGGATCAAGTGCGGAATAGCTGTCCTGAAACACCACCTGCATTTTGGCACGGATCGGTTTCAGCATGGTCGGCGAAAGTGTTGTAATATCCGTCCCGTCCACGATAATCCGGCCCGATGTCGGTTCAGTCAGGCGCAGGGCGATCATCCCGGTCGTGGTTTTGCCCGAACCACTTTCACCGACCAGCCCGACGATGCGGTTTTTCGGCACGGTCAGGGACACATCACGCAGGGCCATGTGGGTGGTCGTGCCTGCAAAAAGCCCGCCTTTGCGCAAGGCGAAGCTTTTCGAAATATTGTGCAATTCCAAGGCGTTCATCGCAGCCTCCAGCAGGCGGCTTGCCGAGATGGGGCAACTTCACGAAAAGCGGGCATCTGCTGACAGGCGGAATCGGCCACAGCGCAGCGCGGATGAAACGGGCAGCCAGCCGGCGGATTGGCGGGGTTCGGGGACGCGCCGGAAATCTCCACCAGCCTGCGCCGTCCGGGCTGTTGGCCGGGGATCGAGCCGAGCAGCGCCTGTGTATAGGGGTGCAGCGGCGCGTCGAAAATCGCCTGCACCGGCCCTTCCTCCATCACCCGGCCACCATACATGACGACGACCCGGTCCACGGTTTCGGCGATGACCCCAAGGTCATGCGTGACCATCACCAGTCCCATGTTAAGTTCGGCCTGTAACCCCTTGATAAGTTGTAAAATCTGCGCCTGAACGGTGACATCCAGCGCCGTTGTCGGTTCGTCTGCAAACAGAATTTTTGGCCGGCAGGACAGCGCCATCGCAATCATCGCGCGTTGCAGCATGCCGCCAGAGAGCTGATGCGGGAAGGCCTGAAGAATAGCGCCAGGGTTCTTGATCTCTACCCGTTTCAACAGCGCCTCGGCCTCGGCCAGAGCCGCCGCTTTGGTCCCGGCATGATGCGCCAGAATGGTTTCGGCAATCTGCTGGCCAATGGTGAAAACCGGGTCAAAGGCGGTCATCGGGTCCTGAAACACCATGGCCGCCAGTTTGCCGCGCACGGCGGTCAGATCGGCTTTACCAGCCCGCAACATCGGCACGCCCCCAACATCCAACCGGTCGGCGGTAATCCGGGCGGGCGGTTCGCGCAGCAAGCGCAAGGCGGCCATGCAGGTCACCGATTTGCCTGACCCACTTTCCCCAACAATCCCAAGGCTTTCGCCGGGGTCCAGATGCAGCGACACACCGCGCACGGCCTGCACGATCCCGTCATCTTGCGGGAAAGAAACCACAAGATTGCTGATATCGACCAGCCGCATGAACTTCCCCTGCAAAGCACCCCCCGGGGCCGGAACCCCGGGGGGCAAATGACCTATTGCTTGGTCACATTGGCATAGAACCACGGCACCAGACGGCTGAGCGGCGTCATGCCCTGGCTGTTCGGCGTCACACCGGGGCCGGACAATGCGTCGCTGACCACCGACACGGTGATCGGGTGGACCAGCGGCACCATCGAGGCATTGTCGATCAATACCTGTTCGGCTTGCTGATACAGCGCCAGACGTTCTTCCCAGACCGGATTGGCGTCGGCGGCGGCGACGAGGTCGTCATAGGCCTGCACGCGGTGGTCATGGCGGCCGCCATTGTAGAAGATGCCGTAAAAGTTCGATGGGTCGAGATAGTCATATTCATAGGGCGCAAGGAACAGATTGTTTTCCTTATTCAGCATCGCGTTCATCCAGTCCTGGATCGGCATCACCTTGATATTCATGGTGATCCCAAGGGTCTCTTTGAACTCGGCCTGCAGGTATTGCAGCATCGGCGCGGTGATCGCCCCGTTATAGCCGCCCTGGTCGCGATACCAGATTTCGACCTCGGGGAAGCCAACACCGCCCGGATAGCCCGCGGCGGCCATGAATTCCTGCGCTTTGGCCGGGTCAAACACCGCCTGATCGGCAATGGCCTGATTGTAGCCCGGGTAGGAGGGCGGCAGCAGCGACCGGCCCGGCACCGCAAGGTTGGCCAGCACGGTCGAGGTCATTTCGTCACGGTCGATCGCATACCAGAACGCGCGGCGGACGTTGACATTGTCGAAGGGTGGCGAGGTCATGTCGAAAGCGATGTAGCTGGTCGCAAAGATCGCGTTTTGCCGCACCTGATCGGGGAAACGTTCCTGCACGAACGGGATTTGGCCTGCGTTCAGCACAGTAAAGTCAACTTCTCCGGCCATGAATGCAGGCAGGCCCACCTCGGGCGCGCCAAGGGATGGGTCGATAGAGATGCGTTCGATATTGCCGGGGAACGGCCCAGTGTATTCCGGGTTACGGACCATCACCATGGAATTGTTAGACTTTTCCCAGCTCTCGACCATGTAGGGACCGGACGACACCAGTGTTTCTACGTTGGCAGCGTAGTCATCGCCAAACTGGTCCCATTGATGTTTTGGCACCGGATACCACAGGCTGACCACCGAGGGCAGATAGGGTTTCGGCGTGGCTGTGGTGACCTGAATGGTGCGGTCGTCAATCACCGCAAGCCCCAGAGTGGCGACATCGGCCCCCTCTTCGCTGACCGCTTTCCAGCCCGCGATATTGCCGGCAAAGCCCCAGTACCAGTTGAAATCATAGCCAGTGGTCGCGGCCCGTTGCAGCGCAAAGACGTAATCTTCGGCAGTCAACGGCTCGCCATCTGACCATTTCAGACCCTCGCGCAGCACAAATGTCCATGTCAGCCCGTCCTCGGACTGGGTCCAGCTTTCGGCACCGACGCCGACCAGCACATATTCATTATCAAAACTGGTCAGTGATAAAGCAGTCATTTCGGGAAAACCGGCGCGGGCATAGACCGTGCGCATGTAATCCACATATGTGCCGCTGGTGCTTTCGCCCGGGGCCGAGACCGTCTGCGCGGTCAGCGGTTGGGCCAAAGCGGTAACCACCGCGATAGCTCCGGTCAGGAAACGTAACGCCCTCATATTTGTCCCTCCATGTGTCCAATGACATATGTCTGACAAATCAATTTACGTTAGGCAAGGGGGGTTGAATCCCCCTCACCCTCGGCCTAGCGCATCGCCACCTGACACAAGATTCCCATTGAGTCAGTGTATCCGACACGCGTGCAAAATCCCTGAGCGAAACTGTCAGATGAAAGCTGGGAGTCCACTTCCGCCTTTCAGGAACAATCCCCCTTTGCCCGGAGTCAAGGCGCATAGCGCCGCCGGGCAGCGCCTGACCGCCCCATCGGTCGGACGCTCCTGTAGCAGCGGTGCCTAGAATTTCTACCGCAGTGGCGGCACCACAAAGCTCTGCAGAACCAGCGTTGCTGCGCCCACCCGGCGATCAGGCGCCGCCCTCAGACGGGAACTTAGCTCAAGTCCGCTCTGTCCGGCATAGCCGACCCAGGACCTTCGCCCGAGCAAACCTGTGCGCACCGGAGGCAGACTGGGAATCTTGTGTCAGGTGGCAAACACTAGCGCATCGCCCAGAGTAGCCCGCGTTCGATAATTGCAGCCATTTGCGGATGGCTGAATTCATCCGCCGTATGTCCCAGCGCGGAATAGAACACCCGACCTGCGCCGTAGTTACGTTTCCAGACCACGGGCATCACCGCACCGGCCACATCGGCCAGATGTTCGCCGGTAAAGGTGGTCGTGGCCAGCACCTGATTGGTCGGGTCAAAATGCATGTAATATTGTTCGCTACGATAGTCGAAATCACCGATCCCGGCCATGACCGGGTCATCGGTGCGGGTAATATTCACTTTATAATCAATGATGTTTCCCGGATGCGACACCCATTGGCCGCCGGTCATGAACTGATATTCGGTTTCGTTGCGAAACGCGTCGCACAGCATCCCATGTGCGCCCGCCAGCCCGGTTCCGGCCCGCACTGCCGTGGTCAGGGCGGTCAGTTCCGGCTTTTCAATCGTGCTCATCGTGATCATCGGCACGATCAGGTCGAACTGCTCCAGCTTGTCAGTGGCAAGGACCGAGGTGCCATGTGCAAGGGTTACGTCCACCCGATGTTTGCGCAGCATGGCTGCCACAATCGCGGCGCTGCGTTCGGGCGTGTGCCCCTCCCAGCCGCCCCAAAAGATCAAGGCTTTTTTCGTCATTGCGCACCTTCCATCACCCCAAAGGGCAGATTGTCCGGCAGCGGCGCAGGCCGCGCGCAGCCGTATTGCATCACAACACGCTGCCCCGCGCTGGCCGACACCATGATCCCCTCCATCACCTCGAGAACATGCAGGGCAAGACCCAGATGGGCCCGGTGCGGCCGATCCGACAGGATCGCTTGTGCCATGTCTGCTAGTCCCAGAATGCGGTAGTTTCCATCCCCGTAGCTATGCGATTGTGGCAAAGCGGCCCAGTCACCCTTGCCGTGGCTGACCTTGATTTCGCCAGCAAACTGGTTCGGATCGGCGACGATCATCGATCCGGTTTGCCCGTACAACTCGATATGATTGGCCCCGTGTTTCCAGACATCAAAGCTGGTGGTCAGGGTGATCTGCGCGCCGGACTCAAAGCTGAGCAGCCCTGCGATATGGGTGGGCACCTGCACGCCGAATGTTTCGCCCTGCCGTGGGCCAGAGCCGATACTGCGGGTCTTTTGCGGCGTGCTGGCGGCCCCGCTTACATGAGCTATGGGGCCCAACATATTGATCATGCAGGTTAAATAATACGGTCCCATGTCAAACAACGGACCGCCGCCGGGTTGGTAGTAGAAATCCGGGTTGGGGTGCCACAGCTCATGCCCAGGGCACATCATTGCGGCCTGCCCGGCCACCACCTGACCAATCATCCCCGCATCAATCGCCGCCCGTGCGGTCTGATGCACCCCGCCCAGAAAGGTGTCGGGGGCAGAGCCGACGCGCAGGCCGGCCTGTTGCGCGGCTGTTACCAAAGTCAAAGCTTCGGCCAGTTCGGTGCCCAGCGGTTTTTCGGAATAGACATGCTTGCCCGCCCGGATCGCCTGTAATCCGACCCCGACATGGTGCTGCGGCGTGGTCAGGTTCAGGATGATCCCGATGCGGGGATCAGCCAAAAGCTCTGAAACCTCAAGCGCTTCGATCCCATAGGTCGCAGCTTTGGCTTGTGCCGCCGCCATGTTCAGATCAGCGCAGGCGATGATCTTGAGAACCGGAAACTGTGGGGCCGCTTTCAGATAGGCATCAGAGATATTGCCGCAACCGATTATGCCGATGCCAATGCTCATGCCTTAAACCCCATAAACCCGCCGCGCGGTTCCTGCCCTGATCGCCGCTTGTTCGTCTGCCGACAGCCCGGCCAGCAGCCCGTCGGTAATGTCGAGCCACAGCGGCAAGCCGCCGCCCTTGTTCACCACTGGCCAATCGCTGCCCCAAAGCACGCGTTCCGGGCCAAACACTTCGATCACATGGTCCACCCAGGGGCGCAGAACGTCCAGCGATGCGGTGCCGGGGGCGCAATAGGCCATGATCCCGGAAAGCTTGCAATTGACGTGCGGCAGGGCGGCAAGGGCCGCCATATCCGCCCGCCACGGGTCCATCGCCCCGCCTGCAATGTCGGGCACACCGCAATGGTCCAGCACCAGCGTCATATCCGGGCAGGCGCGGGCCAGGTCCAGCGCCACGGGCAGTTGCCGGGCCTGATAGACCATGTCGAACACACGTCCCGTCGCCCCGATGGCCCGCACATTGCGCCGGAACGTCTCGGTCTGCGACACATCATCGGTGATTTCGTGCAGGATACGCCGGAAACCCACGACATTCAGCGCATCGCATTCAGCCAGCCATTGGTCGAACCCTTCGGCCAGTTCAGGACGGCAGGATGCAATCTGCCCGATCAGGCGCGGCTCGGTGTCCATCATCCCCCGGACCATCCGCGCCTCTTTGGCATAGTCGTTGACATCCACCTCCATGAACACCGACCCGGTGATCCGGCCCTTGGATAGGGCGGTCATATCGGCAAAGCCGTAATCCCCCGGCGCCAGCCAGGGCGCATGGGGAAGCCAGTTATAGGTCAGCTGATCGCGGTGGATCAGATGCAGATGCGCGTCGATAAGGTCCATGTTGCCCTCATGCAGGATCGTTGACAAAGGTCTGTTTCTGGGTGCCAAGCCCGTCAATTCCCAGTTCCACCACATCCCCGTGTTTGAGGTAGCGCGGCGGCTTTTTACCCATGCCCACGCCGGGCGGGGTGCCGGTGGAAATCACGTCGCCG
>JANOMH010000287.1:0-6273 GCA_031420215.1 Rhodobacterales bacterium
AAAAACCGGAAAAAACCCTCGTTATAGCGGGCGGTCACCGGGTCGCGCGGGGTGCCGACGTAGCGGTGATGCACCAGCATATGTTCCGACCGGAAATGCGAATACAGCACCATGGCCAGCAGCAGATCGCCCAGCCAGCGCTCGGCCACGGGCTTCTGATGCATCAGCTCGTGCGAATAATTGATCCCGACTACCCCAGTGATGACGCCAATGCCAACGAACAATCCGGCCTTCTCCCAGCCGCCCAGATAACCGGTATGCGTGACATACCACAGCACCCCAAAGATCGTGGCAAACTGCACCGGGGCCCAGATCAGGGTAATCAGCCGATACCAGAACAGATCGGGCTCGGGGGTGGCAGGGTCGGCATTGGCTTCGTTCAGCCCGGCAAAGGCATCGATGATCGAAAACAGATACCATGTCGACAGCGGCAACAGCAGCACGGCCCAGCCACCAAACACCGCACCGACCCATGCCAAAGGGACCAGCGCCAGCGACAGCCAGAAGGGCAGGGCACTGGTTAACTTGCTGATATGCGGGATCGTCGTCATAGGATCACTCTACTACACCCAAAGTCATGCCCAATCACCCCTGCCGCAAGGTCAAAGACTTTGCGCATCACCGTTGGCAGCGAACTGGGGCGAAATTCAGCCGCAGCGATGAAATACCCGCGCGCTGGCCGCGATTCCAGCGGCAATACTGCAGTCAACACCCGCAGGCGCAGGTGAAAATGGGTAAAGGTATGGCGGGCCTCGGCCCCCAGTTCCACCCAATCGGCCCCAACCGGAGGGGCAGGCACCGGTGCATCAGACCAATCCGACCCGACAAATCCCAGCATGCCGCCGAGTAACCCACTGTCCGGGCGGGTCTCGACCAGCCATGCCCCATCGGCGCGGCGGGCGACATAGGCATAGCCCAACCGCAGCGGCTGCACCTTTTTCGGCATCTTGCGGGGCAGGTCGCCTTGCGTCCCTGCCAGCCGCGCCGCACAGGGCCCGCGCCACGGGCAAATCCCGCAAGCAGGATTGCGCGGAGTGCAGATTGTCGCCCCCAGATCCATCACCGCTTGAGCGTAATCCCCCGGCCTGTCTAAAGGGGTCAAGGCCGCAGCCAGGGCCGTCAGCGCCGCCTTTGATCCAGGCAAAGGGTCATGCACATCATACAGACGGGCCATCACCCGTTCGACATTGCCGTCGACCACTGTTTCTGCCCGGTCAAAGGCAATCGCGGCGACAGCACTGGCGGTATAAGGGCCAATACCGGGCAGGGTCAGCAGGCCGTCGCGGGTCTCTGGAAACTCACCTGCATGCAGGGCCACCACAGCGCGGGCGCATTTCAGCAGGTTCCGGGCGCGGGCGTAATAGCCAAGGCCGGCCCAGGCAGCCATCACATCGGCATCCGGGGCGGCGGCCAGATCGGCCACAGTGGGCCACAGTCCGACAAATCGCAGGAAATACGACTGCACCGCGGCCACCGTGGTCTGTTGCAACATCACCTCGGAGAGCCAGACGCGATAGGGGTCAGGGCGCGGGCCCCGGTCCAACGGACCCACCCGCCAGGGCATCACCCTCGCGTGGCGGTCATACCAGCCCAACAAGATATCACTCAACACCAGTTCCGTCATGTTCCCCTTTCCGCACCCCGCCTTCCTTTAGTATAGAGTGACGCATGAAAGCACCACGCGCCAGCACCACACGGGGATTCGCCCAAGCTTCAAACTTGCTGCAACCCCGCATCCGCGCGGCCAGCGAGGCGCGGGGGTTCGCGGTGACACGGCTGTTGACCCATTGGCCCGAGATCGTGGGACAAGGGGTGGCAAGCGTCGCGCGGCCGGTAAATGTCAGCTATGGGCGAGACGGGTTTGGCGCGACGCTGACCCTTCTGACCACCGGGGCGCAGGCGCCAATGCTTGAAATGCAAAAGGACCAGATCCGGGACAAGGTTAACGCCTGCTACGGCTACCGGGCGATTTCGCGGGTGCGGATCACTCAGACTGCCCCTACCGGCTTTGCCGAAGGACAGGTGGCTTTTGGCCCCGCGCCCAAAACCGACCCGACCCCCGATCCTGAAACCCTGTCAAAAGCGGCAGAAGTTGCCAAAGACGTGACAAACACGGAATTGCGACTTGCACTTGGCGCTCTGGCCGCCAATGTGCTGCACAAAGCGGCAATGACCCCTGATCTGCTGCGTAAACATAAATCGTAAGATCTGAGGTTTGACATGAAAAAGATATATGCCATCGGTGCGCTGACCCTTGCACTTGTTCTGGGCGGCGGCTGGCTGTTAAACCGGCCCGGCACACCGATTGACCTGACATTGCCGGGGGCGGCACAGGCGCAGGATGCGACTACCACCGAGGCTCCTGCCGCCGAAGCAGTGGTGATTGACACCTCGACCATTCATGACATGGTGCAGGGGTCCGCCGATGCGCCGGTCGAAATCATCGAATACGGCTCTTTCACCTGCCCGCATTGTGCCGCCTTCCATGCCGAGCAATATCAGCAGATCAAAGCCAACTACATTAACACCGGCAAAGTCCGGTTCATCTTTCGCGAGGTCTATTTCGACCGGTTCGGCCTATGGGCCTCGATGATCGCGCGCTGTGGTGGGGAATTGCGGTTCTTTGGTATCGCCGACATCCTGTATGACACCCAGCAGGATTGGGTGGCTGGCGGTGACCCGGCACTGATCGCCGAAAACCTGCGCAAAATCGGTCTGACTGCCGGGCTGGACAGCGCCATGCTGGACACCTGCCTGAACGACGCAACCATGGCCCAGACTCTGGTTGCCTGGTACGAGGAAAACAACGCCCGCGACGGGATCGAAGGCACCCCCACATTCTTTGTGAACGGCACCAAATACTCTAACATGGCCTATGCCGAATTCGCCGCAATCCTTGATGCGGAACTGGAAAAGGTTGAATAAACCCGACAAAGGCAGGGCAACCTTCGGAAAAAACAGCTGTCTGGGCACTGCACTCTGAACCAAACAGATGCAGACACCCCTATCGGTCAGCCCTGCGCAGCGCTGTCAACCGACCGGCCATCACGCATCCGGCAGAACCCGCCCCGATGACCATTTAGTCATAACCCTGCGGGTCGGGTATCCGGATGACATGCAGCAAAGGGGTTCTCCTGTAACTTGGTCAGAGGGGCGGATTTTGGGGTTCAGGCCCAGCGTGGTGGTTGCTTGGCCAGAAAGGCAGCAATGCCATGGGCGGCTTCTTCGCTTTCCCAGGTGTCGGCAAGGCTGGTGATGGTATCCTCGATCACCTGCGCGTCAATCCGGGGCCCAAGGCGGCGGGTCAGGCCCTTTGCGGCAGCGACGGCACCGGGGGCGACCGAAAGATAGGGGGCAACTTCCGCCTGAGTGTCGATGTCGAGATCGGTCGAAACTTTGCCGATCAGACCCAAATCCCGCGCCTCGTCAGCGTCGAAAATCCGGGCCGACATGAATATCCGGCGGGCAGCCCCTTCGCCGATGCGGGCAAGGACATAGGGGCTGATCGTGGCGGGGATTAAACCAAGCCGGGTTTCGGTCAGGCCAAAGCGCGTATCCGGCGCTGCAATTGCCACGTCACACACACAAGCCAACCCAATGCCGCCGCCAAACGCACCGCCGTGCAGACGGCCGATCAACGGCTTGGGCATTTCGTTCAGGGTTTGCAACATCACCGCCAGCTTGCGTGCCGCAGTCATCCGGGTCGCCCGGTCGGCCTTGATCTGCGCCGTCATCCAGTCAAGGTCAGCCCCCGCACAAAATACCGGCCCCGCACCGGACAATACCACTGCGCGGGCAGAACTTTGGCCGAGTGTCAGGGCCGCAGCGGTCAGCTCTTCAATCATCAGCGCTGACAGGGCGTTGCGTTTGTCGGGCCGGTTCAGGGTCAGGCTGGCCACCCCGCGCGGGTCTAATGCCACCGTAATGGTTTCATATTGGGTCATTCAAACACTCCTTAACCCCTGCGCGAAAGCGGCGGCCCTGGCCAACTGAACCGTATCAATGCCGCTGCTCATGCCCTGCGCGTGCAGCCAGTCCACCACCACTTCGGTCGCGACATTGCCTTTGGCCCCCGGCGCAAACGGGCAGCCCCCCAGTCCTGCAACAGAGGCATCAAAGACCCGCAGCCCATAGCGCAGCGCCACGGCAATATTCGCCAAGGCCTGTCCATTGGTATCGTGAAAATGGCCGGCAAGGGTTTCAGCCGGGGTTTCGGCCAGCACCGCCTCCAGCATCCGGGCGGTGGTGTGCGGGGTCGCATGGCCGATTGTATCACCCAAGGACACAGCGTAGCAGCCCATATCCAGCAAAGCCCGCACCACCCGCGCCACGGCTTGCGACGAGGTTGGGCCGTCATATGGACAGTCGGTAACGCAAGATACATAGCCCCGGACCGGCACCGTGGCCGCAGCCAGAACTGGCGCAAACCGGTCCAGACTTTCGGCGATAGAGCAATTTATATTGGCCCGGCTGAAGCCTTCAGAGGCCGAGGCAAAAACCGCGACCTCATCAGCTTTTGCCACCATAGCGGCGATAAGCCCCTGCAAATTGGGGGTCAAAGCGGCATAGGTGACGCCCGGCTGGCGGGTGATCCCGGTCAGGACGGCCGCAGCATCTGCCATTTGCGGCACCCATTTCGGGCTGACAAAGCTGGTCACTTCGATCCGGGTCAGGCCGGTCTGCGACAAAAGATTGATCAGCCTGATCTTGTCTGCGGTCGATATCTGGCGGGCCTCGTTCTGCAAGCCGTCGCGTGGACCCACTTCGTATAGCGTGACGTGGTCAGCCATCGACAGGCACCAGCCGCAGCAACAAATTGCCGTCGCTGATCTGATCGCCGATTGCAACCAAAAGCTCTGCCACCACCCCGTCGCGCGGCGCGGTCAGGGTATGCTCCATCTTCATCGCCTCCAGCATGATCAGGGGCTGGCCTTTGTGAACGAGTTGACCTGTGCTGACGCTGACCAGTTTGACCAGACCGGGCATGGGCGCAAATATCCGGTCAACATCGTGCATCTGTTCCTGGCACTGGTCGGCCTGCGGAAGCTCAAAGCTGTGGCTTTGGCAGTTGGAAAAGATAGTGATGTGGCCCGGGCTGTTAACCACCTGTGCCTTTTGGCTGCGGTCGTCACAATGCAGAACATAGAAATCTTGGTCCGCCGTGACTTTGAACACAATCGTTTGCCCGCCCATCGCCAGCCGCCAGTCGCCGCCGGGCAATGCAGTCAGAAACCCGCTGGTCGATTGGCCGCCGTGGTCCAGCCGGGCAAATTGAGCGTCCGGCAGCCAATGGCGCCAGTTCGCAAGGGACTGCCATGGGTCAGGTGCCTTATTGCCCGGCAGCAGGCCTGACGTCGCCAACATGGCCAGCCCGACAATCGCCGGACCGGGCAATGTTTCCACTTGCAGCAAGCCAATGTCGCGGGCGATCAACCCGGTATCGATCTGCCCGGCGGCAAAACCCGGATGGCGGGACAGGGCCTGCAAAAAGGTCAGGTTAGTGGCGACGCCCACCACCTGACAGGCATCCAGTGCGTTGGACAATCCCGCCAGCGCCGCTGCGCGCGTGGCCCCGTGGGTGATGATTTTGGCAATCATCGGGTCATACCACGGACTGACCGTATCGCCCTGCCGCACACCGCTGTCGATACGCACAGGCCCAGGTTCAAAGGATGTGCCAACAGGAAAGCGCAGATGATCCAGCCGACCGGTCGCAGGCAAAAAGCCCTTGGCGACGTCTTCGGCATAAAGCCGCGCTTCAAACGCATGGCCGTTCAGGCGCAGGTCTTTCTGCACAAAAGGCAGCGGTTCGCCTGCAGCCACGCGCAGTTGCAGTTCGACGAAATCCAAGCCAGTGACAGCCTCGGACACCGGATGCTCGACCTGGAGGCGGGTGTTCATTTCCATGAACCAAAAGCCGTCCGGGCGCATGGATCCGTCGGTGATGAATTCCACGGTGCCCGCGCCACTATAGCCGATGGCCTTTGCGGCATTCACGGCGGCACCTCCCATAGCGGCGCGCAACTCGGGCGTCATACCCGGCGCGGGGGATTCCTCGATAACCTTCTGGTGTCGGCGCTGTAGCGAGCAGTCGCGTTCAAAAAGGTGGACGACATGCCCGTGATTGTCGCCAAACACCTGCACCTCGATATGGCGCGGGTTGGTAATGTAGCGTTCGATCAAAACTGCCGGATCACCAAAACTGGCCAGCCCCTCGCGCTGCGCACCTTCCAGTCCGACCTGAAAGTCCTGTGGCTGTTGGACCAGACGCAT
>JANOMH010000288.1:0-3150 GCA_031420215.1 Rhodobacterales bacterium
TCTGAAACCGCCGCTGCCGCCGCAGCCGGTTGAAACGTGTAAATGTCAGACCCGTCAGGGACCGTGCCACGCGCTTGACCTTGTTGAGCGGGGCCAAAAGCCCCTTTTACCGCTATTGTCCCGTGATCCTGCCCTGAGACCAAGCGGCCACGGTTCTGTGGCGGTTTTACATCAACTTGCGCCGCCGTGTCACGCGGATATCAAGGTCGGTGATATTCTTGCGCAAAGTATTGCGGTTGATCCCCAAAAGATCGGCACATTTAGCTTGGTTACCCCCGGTCGCATCCAACGCAATTTCGATCAAGGGCGTCTCAACTTCGCGCAATATCCGGTTATAGAGGCCCGGTGGCGGAAGTACGCCGCCATGCAGGTCGAAATACCGGCGCAGGTGTTTGTTGACCGAGGCCATCAGTTTTTCACCCTCGGCCCCACTCCGTAGCGGCTCCATCGCTGGCTGACTGCCCAAAACTGATTCGACTTCGGCCCGCGTAATTTCTTCCTCAGACGAGGTGACAACCAGCCGCCGGACTGCATTTTCCAGCTGCCGCACATTGCCCGGCCAACTGTAGGCGCGCACCAGGTCAAGCGCTGCGGTGGCAAACCTGCGCTTGGGAATGCCGTCGCGTTCGGCCCGGGCAAGGAAATGTTCGGCCAGCAACGGGATGTCGTCGACCCGTTCGCGCAAGGCAGGCACGGCAATCGTGACCCCACCTAACCGGTAAAACAAATCCTCGCGGAAATGCCCCAGATCCATCCGGGCCATCAGATCGGATTGCGAGGTGGACATCACCCGTGGCGCATTGTCGCCCAAGGTATCCAGCATCCGCACAATCCGGGCCTGCGCGTCATCGTTCAGATCACTGACTTCATCGAGCAGAATCGATCCGCCCTTGGCCCGCGCCAGCACCATGGCCGGCCCGTCCATGCCTTGCAGATCGGCGGCGGAGACCACGATAAAGGGCTGGCTGCGCCGGTCGGAAAAATCGTGGATCGCACGGGCAATCAGCGATTTGCCGGTGCCGCTTTCGCCGGTGATCAGCACCGGCAACGCGGTATTCATCACCCGTGCGACCAGCCGATACAGGGCCTGCATTGCAGGGGTCCGCCCGACCAAAGGCAGGTCGCTGGCTTTTTCGACAAATTCGCCACGCGGTGCGGGAGCGCGACGCTTGATCTCAAGCGCGCGGGCTGCCCGTTTCATCAGGTCGGGCAGGTCGAACGGCTTGGGCAGGTAGTCATAGGCATCGGCCTCGGCCGCCTGAATCGCCGTCATGATCGTGTTCTGCGCCGAAATCACGATGACCGGCAGACCGGGCCGGGCCTTGGCGATCAGCGGCAATTGTTCCAGCCCGTTGCCATCGGGCATGATCACATCGGAAATCACCAGATCACCTTTGCCCTCGTCGACCCAGCGCATCAGCGTCACCAGCGAACTGGTCGCATGCACCTTGCACCCCGCCCGCGTCAGGGCCTGGGTCAGGACCGTGCGGATCGTGCGATCATCGTCAGCGACAAGAACGGTTCCGTCCATCAGCTTTCTCCGTAGTTCAGGTCATTGTCCTCGGACCCCTTGGGGGCCAAAGGCAGGGAAACGCGAAAAACTGTGCGGCCGGGCACGGAATCGACGGTGATCCAGCCGCCGGCTTCGCCAATCAGTTTTGAGACAAGGGCAAGGCCCAGCCCGGTGCCGTTCTCACGGCCCGAAACAAAGGGTTCAAACACATCTGCCGCAATCGCGGGCGGCAGGCCGGGGCCATCGTCGATCACTTCGATCTGCAATGGCAACCGGGCGAGCGTGCCATCGGGCCGGCGCACCCTTAACGACGGCTCGTAAAACGTATGCAGCCGGATCGATCCACCGGATTTGCCCGCTTCTGAGGCGTTTTTGAGCAGGTTCAGGAATACCTGCAACAGCTGGTCGCTGTCAGCCATCGCCCGCGGCAGCGATGGATCGTAATCTTCGACAAACAACATATGCGCGCCGAAACCCACGGCTGCCGATTGCCGGGCCCGGTCAAGGATATCGTGAATATTCACCGGCTTCAGCGCAGGCGGGCGCAGATTGCCGAACTGTTCGACCTGCTCCAGCAGTTTCACAATCCTGCGTGATTCCTCGACGATCAGATCGGTCAGCTCCAGATCCGGCCCGGTCAGGCTCATGGAAATGAGTTGCGCCGCGCCGGTGATTCCGGCCAGCGGATTCTTGATCTCATGCGCCAGCATTTCCGCCATGCCGATGGCCGATTTCACCGCTTTGGTCGAACTGGCGTTCTGGGTCATCCGGCTGGCGATTTCACGCGGGGAAATCATCATCAGCATCATCCCTGCGGTGCCCTGCAACGGGGCAAACTGGATATTGCACTGCATCGGTGCGCGTTCGCCGCTGCCGACATCGACATCATTGACGAACAGCGATGACCCCTGCCCCCGGGCCCGGGCAAAGGCCGATTCCAGCGGCGCGTCAATCATCACCTTGTCCCACAGTGCCGCCCCGGTCAGCGCCTTGGCCGACAGGTTCAGGAATGATTCCGCAGCCGGGTTGATCTCGGCAATCGTGTCATCCGCTGCCAGCAAAAGTGCGGGCACCGGCAAGGAATTCCACAGGGCGGCGTCGTAGATCATGCAGCCATCGTCCCCATCATCGCCAATGCATCGCCCAGCAGGCGGAGCACGTGTGTGGGATTGGGTTCGGTCAGGACGGCATGGCGCAATGTCGCAGGTGTGCCTGCGGTATCCATGTACCAACCCAGATGCTTGCGCGCCGTCTTGACCCCAAGTGTGGCGCCATAGAACATCAACATTGCCTCGTAATGGTTTGAAACCATGTCTATAAATTCCTGACCGATTGGCACGGCTGGCCGCGGCGTGCCATACAAGGCATGCCCCACTTCGGCCAAAACCCAAGGGCGGCCCTGCGCGCCCCGCCCGATCATCACGCCGTCCGCACCTGACTGCGCCAAGGCCATGCGCGCCGTCCCTGCGTCAATAATATCGCCATTGGCGATGACCGGGATACTGACGGCATCCTTGATCGCCCGGATTGCGCCCCAATCAGCAGCCCCTTTGTAAAACTGGCAGCGGGTGCGGCCATGGATCGTGACCAGCCTGATCCCCGCCTGTTCTGCACGCCGCGCGACATCGGCGGCATTC
>JANOMH010000289.1:0-1572 GCA_031420215.1 Rhodobacterales bacterium
GCCGCCGAATAGGGTTGGTTTTTCGACCTGCACCCCCATCTACTGGGTGTGCAAGGAGCCAAAATATGCAGCGTTATTCCGTTCTCGATCTGTCGCCCATCCCCGAAGGGTCGACCCCGGCGCAAGCTTTGGCCGACACCCTGACCCTTGCCCAACAGGCCGAGGCGCTGGGGTATCACCGCTTTTGGCTGGCCGAGCACCACAATATGCCGGGCATAGCCAGTGCAGCCACGGCGGTAGTCATCGGCCATGTGGCGGGCGGGACCAAGACGATCCGGGTGGGGGCGGGCGGGATCATGCTGCCGAATCATGCCCCATTGGTGATTGCAGAACAGTTCGGCACTTTGGCCACACTATACCCTGACCGGATTGATCTGGGGCTGGGCCGGGCACCGGGCAGCGACATGGCCACGGCGCGGGCCTTGCGCCGGAACATGGACAACAGCGACCAGTTTCCGCAGGATGTGCTGGAATTGATTGGGTATTTCAATGACGAAGCCGCTGACGCCCGGATACAGGCGGTGCCGGGGGCGGGCACGCATGTTCCGGTGTGGATTTTGGGATCAAGTCTTTATGGGGCCCAACTGGCGGCATATCTGGGCCTGCCCTATGCCTTTGCCTCCCACTTTGCGCCCGCGCAACTGGCCGATGCGGCAGCGACGTATCGCGCGACATTCCGGCCGTCGCAATGGCTGGCCCGCCCGTATTTCATGATGGCCATGGGGGTCTGTGCGGCGGATACCGATGCCGAGGCGGACTATTTGCGGTCATCCCAAGTGCTGGCCTTTGCCCGGTTGCGGTCAGGCAAGCCCGGCAAATTGCCCCGCCCGGTGGCGGATGTCAGCGCCGAAGTCCCGCCCGAGGTGATGCGCGGTGTGGATGAAGCGCTGTCTTGTGCGGCTGTGGGTTCGCCCGAAACGGTGCGCCAGCAGATGGCGGCATTGATCGACAGGTATCAGCCGGACGAGGTGATCGTCGCAGGCATGATCCATGACCCTGCCGCGCGTATCCGGTCACTGGAAATTGCGGCGGATGTGCTGGCCGGGTTGGTGGACACGGCCAAAGCCGCCTAACGCCGGGCTGCTGCGACAATCGCATCGGTATCGATCCCGAAATGATGATAGAGGTCGGCAATCGTGCCGGTCTGGCCAAAATGTTCGACCCCCAGCGACACAGTCTGATGGCCGCGCACGCCGCCGAGCCATGCCAAAGTGGCCGGATGTCCGTCGATCACCGTGATCAACAGGCAGTCGCGGGGGACCGGGGCCAGCAGCCGTTCGATATGGCTAAGCGCGCCCTTATGCCCCCGGACCCGCGCCCGGCGTGCGGCAGTCCAGCCCGCATTCAGCCGGTCGGCAGAGGTAACGGCCAGCAGACCGATATCGCGGTGGCTGTCGCCCAACAGGCCAGCGGCGGCGATGGCTTCGGGGGCAACACAGCCCTGATAGGCGATGATGACGTCGGCATTCGGCCCCGGTTCACGCAGCCAATGCGCGCCGTCGATGACACTTTGGGCGAAATCAGGGTCATCGCGGCGCAGCACTTGTTCGACCGGGCGGGTAGAGAGCCGCA
>JANOMH010000290.1:0-1573 GCA_031420215.1 Rhodobacterales bacterium
GGCCTTTGTTTGCCCTCGCCGCTTTGGGGGGCCCCGGGGGGGCGCGGGGTTTTTTTCTATTATCTTTGGTATTTAAAATATTTGGTGGGGGTTCACCCCCCCCTCTTTGGGGGGGTTCAAACCCACGCGACATCAATGATCTTCATGAGACCCATATTTGAATTATTATTGCGCTGCGGTTGCACAGAGGCTATCTCTGCACGTGCAAAACCGAGGAAACATTCATGCCCCATGATGGTCTAGATATCGTCGCCCTTCCGGCGGTGATCCTGCCCGATCTTCTGGCGTTGACTGCTGCGGCTCTGGGGCCGGTGGATGCGGTTCTGGCCGATGCAAAATCTCTAGTCCGCGATCTGGTCGCGGTTGGCGGCAAAGTCATGCCCGCCCTGATCGACCAGCACCAGACGGCGGCGCATGGGCTGGCTTGGCTGGCGACCTATGCCCAATCTTTGCATCAAATGCAGGATTGGGCCGAACGGTTGACCGCTGCGCGCAAGTTTGGCGACGTCGAACAGTTGCTGATCCAAATTGGCTTTGGCGAATACCTGAACCAGATCATCGGCGGCATCCCGATGTCGCAGGCCGAGATTGTGCGCCTGTCAGACCTTGGACTTAACTCTGCCGCATTGGAGACCCCGACGATTGCGCAACTGACCCAACTCGGCAACACCCAGGCCGCCCGCACCCGGTTGGTTGATCTGATGCAAGACCGCAGCGCCGATCTGACCTTTGGCGCGTCGGGGCTGGACGACGAGTTGGAAATGATCCGCGCCCAGTTTCGCCGCTATGCGGTTGAAAAGGTTGAACCCTTTGCGCAGGGCTGGCATCTGGCCGACCAACTGATTCCGATGGAAACGATCACCGATCTGGCCGAAATGGGCGTGTTTGGCCTGACCATCCCCGAGGAATATGGCGGGCTTGGCCTGTCCAAGGCCAGCATGGTTGTGGTCAGCGAAGAGTTGTCGCGCGGCTATATTGGCGTGGGGTCGCTGGGCACCCGCAGCGAAATCGCCGCTGAGCTGATCCTGTGCGGCGGCACCGAGGCGCAGAAACAGCACTGGCTGCCGGGGCTGGCGTCGGGTGAAATCCTGCCGACAGCGGTGTTCACGGAACCCAACACCGGGTCTGACCTTGGGTCGCTGCGCACCCGTGCCACCAAGGATGGAGATAGTTACAAGATCACCGGCAACAAGACCTGGATTACCCACGCCGCCCGCACCCATGTGATGACCCTGCTGGCCCGGACTGACCCCGCGACAACCGATTACCGTGGCCTGAGCATGTTTCTGGCCGAAAAGACCCCCGGCACGGATGAAGTGCCGTTTCCTACGCCGGGGATGACCGGGAGTGAAATCCCAGTCCTCGGTTATCGTGGGATGAAGGAATACGAACTGGCCTTTGACGGGTTCGCGGTCAAGGGCGAGAACTTGCTCGGGGGTGTTGAAGGGCAGGGATTCAAACAACTGATGCAAACCTTTGAATCCGCCCGCATTCAAACCGCCGCCCGGGCCATTGGGGTCGCGCAATCGGCGCTGGATGTTGGGCTGCAATACGCCCGCGACCGCAAACAATT
>JANOMH010000291.1:0-12178 GCA_031420215.1 Rhodobacterales bacterium
CGGCATCGGCGCGTAATGTCGCAGCTTGGGTCACGCGGCGGCCTGCGCCTTGGTCGCGGTATCGGCGGCGCGGTCGATAATCGCACTCAGGCTTTCGCCCCTTGCGCGGGCGGCAAAACTTAATGCCATCCGGTGGGTCAAAACGGGGGCGGCCATCCGGCGCACATCCTCGGGCGACGGAGCCAGTCTGCCATCCAGCAAAGCCTCGGCCCGGACCGTCAGCATCAGCGCCTGAGCGGCACGTGGGCCCGGCCCCAGCTGACCGCATCGCGGACATATTGCGGCGCGGTCGGATCATCCGGGCGGCAGGTGCGGACCAGATCAAGGATCATTTCAACAATCGCCTCGCCCACCGGCATCCGGCGCAGCAAGGTCTGCGCGGCGAGCAGTTCAGCGGCGGTAAAGACGGCGGTTGCGGCCCCTTCCTCGACCCCGGTGGTCGCCATCAGGATCGCGCGTTCATTGTCGCGGGTCGGATAAGGGACATCGACCTGCACGAGGAAGCGGTCCAACTGCGCCTCGGGCAGGGGATAGGTGCCCTCTTGTTCAATCGGGTTCTGGGTGGCCAGCACATGGAACGGCACACCCAAGGCGCGGTTTTGGCCAGCAATCGTGACCATCTTTTCCTGCATCGCCTGCAACAGGGCAGACTGAGTGCGGGGGGATGCGCGGTTGATCTCGTCAGCCATCAGCAACTGGCAGAACACCGGCCCTTCGATAAACCGGAACGAACGGGTGCCATCGGCGGCGGTTTCCAATACTTCGGAACCGAGGATATCCGCAGGCATCAGGTCGGGGGTAAACTGGATGCGGTTGCCTTTCAGACCCATGACGGTCGACAACGTATCGACCAGCCGGGTCTTGCCCAACCCCGGAAGTCCGATCAGCAGGGCATGGCCGCCGCAGACAAGGGCGGACAGGGTCAGATCGACCACCCGTTCCTGCCCGATGAACCGATTGGCAATCGAGGCGCGGGCATGGGCCAGCTTTTCGCCCAAAGTTTCAATCTGACCCACCAAATCCGCACCTGTCGTCATGACAATCCCTTTGCCGTCGCTATGTTCAGGACTACAACTATACCGATGCAGGCGCAGGGCAAAACCCCCATGACCAAAACAACCCGTGATAAGGCAAAAATAAGCGCCGAAGGGCTGGCGGCTTCGGTTCGGGCCACGGGGCGCAAAGGTCCGCCGCCAGTGCATTTGTGGAACCCGGACTTCTGCGGCGATATCGACATGCGCATCGGGCGGGATGGGACATGGTTCTATCTGGGCACTCCCATCGGCCGGATCGAATTGGTCAGGCTGTTTGCGGGGATCATCAAGCGCGAAGGCGATGCCTATTTCCTTGTCACACCTGTCGAAAAGGTCGGAATTACCGTCGAAGACGCGCCGTTCATCGCTGTCGATTTCAACCAGACCCCCGCTGGGCTGGAGTTTGTGACCAATGTCGGCGACCAAGTCACCGCTGGCCCCGATCACCCGATCCGTGTGACCCGTGATGCGGCAACGGGCGAACCCCGGCCCTATATCCACATCCGCGCCAATCTTGAGGCGCTGATTGACCGCAAGTCATTCTATCGACTGATCGACATCGGAGAGCATCAGGGCGATTGGTTCGGACTACGCTCTGGCGCAAGTTTTTTCCCGGTCATCCTCTCAGCAGAGCTGTAAGTCTTTCATTTCTCTGGGTTCTAAATATCCCCGCCGGAGGCACCAGCCTCCCGGCATGCCAAACCGTGTCAGCCTAGCGCTGCGCCACAACCACGCCCAAAGCCACAATCGCGGCCCCAATCGCCTGTGGCCATGACCAGACCCCGCCCAGCCCGAGCAGAATCAGCATCACATAAAACGGGGCCACATTGATGTGAAACGCGGCCAGCCCGATGCCCAGACGCTCGACCGAAGCGATCCAGAAAAACTGCGATATGGCCATGCCGCCAATGCTATAGATGGCGAGCAGGGCCAGTGTGTGGGGGTCAAACACTGATGCGGGCCCCTCGGCGATTCCCAGGCCCCGCGCGACCACAAAGCACATGGCAGTAAACAACAATCCGCCCGCCAGCGTCATCGTCGTGCGGCCAATGGCCGACAAGTCTGTGAAATCGCGCACAGCGATATAGCTGCCCCAAGCGAACAGAGTGCAAGACGCCACCGCACAAAACACCCCCAGCGCCAGATTGGCCGCCGTACCGCCTGCTGGCACCGCCCCACCCGTAGCGACAATCCCGCCGATGACCGAAGCGACCAGCCCTGCCAGAAACGTCGCCTTCAGCGCCTTGCGTTCTGCCACCCATTCGATCAGGGACGCGGCAATCGGGCTGCTGGCCGCAATGATCGCCACAGTCACCGGATCGGTCAGCGATTGCGCCACCAGCATCAGCCAGGCGCCGCCACCAAACCCGATTGCCCCTGACAACAGCCCCCAGCCCCATTGGGCGCGGACCACCCTGCGCCAGCCATCGACGGCAATCCATACTGGTACCAGCACCGCCAGCGCCATGGTGAACCGGGCGGTGACCAGTGCCAGCGGGTCCCAATTGTCCAGCAAAACCTCGGCTGCAGGAAATCCTGCCGCCCAAACCACCATTGAGATGATGCAATAGACATTGCCTGTTACAGCGCGGGATCGGATCGGGGGAAAAGTGTCAGACATGCCAAAGCCTGTGCCGCGGTGTCCGGCCAGCGTCTTGCGCGTTTTCGACAAGGTGTCGGTTTCGAGCGTTTGGTGTGATTACATTTTGTCGGCCTGTTCCCCGAGTAACTGCGTGGCTTTGCCGAATCAACGATGGTGATTGCAGTAAAGGCGCTCGGTCAGAGCCGCCTGAACCGTGAAAGGAATAATTACCATGTCTCGCCATCTGATAATCAAGGTTCTTTTCCAAACAGATTATACATCGAGAGATGCGCTGATGAAGACATATTGCAACGAAGACTATGTCGCGCATTATCACGAAATCCACCCCGCGCGCCCACTGATGGCCCGCCGGCCATTTGCGTTGATCGGGCGGCTTTGGCAGGCTTTGAGGGAACAGCGCCAGTTGCGGCTGGCCACTTTCCGCCTCGGTTCCTTGCCCAACCATTTATTGGCGGATATCGGTGCAGGTTCGTTCGCGTCAATAGCAGCGGGCCAAGACCAAACTGCCGCTCAACTGCGCATGATCCAATCCCAGCAAGCAGAGGCGCGGGAAGCGATGGCCGCACTGTCGCGCGCTCCAAAAATAAGGGCACAGATGGCTCCTAATGCGGCTTTGACCGAAGCAGCCGACCAGTCAGCCGTTGTTCGCGCGCGTCGGTCGGGGCCAAAGATCCGGACCACGGGCCCTGGCTTCGCGACGGGACATGCAGTGCCAAATGCCTGACAGCGCGAATACAGTCTCCTAAATCCCTGTATGGTTGTGCGTGTTTTCGACAAACCGTCAGTTTCGACCTTTTGGTACGGCGACCTGTTGCGGTATGGTTATCCCGGGATAGGGTCTTTCATGCCGCAGTATGCCGCCAATCTGACGATGATGTTCACCGAACTGCCATTGCTGGAGCGGTTTTCGGCGGCCAAATCTGCTGGATTCGACGCGGTCGAGGTGCTGTTTCCCTATGACGCGTCCGCCGCCGACCTGTTGGACCGGATCGTGGGCAACGATCTATCCCTTGCCTTGATCAACTGCCCGCCGCCAAATTACACCGACGGGCCGCGTGGCTTTGCCGCCGTTCCGGGCGGGCAGGCCCGGTTTCAGCATGATTTCAGACGATCCCTGCGCTATGCCAAGGCCTTGGGCGCAAAGCACCTGCACCTGATGGCGGGGGTGGCCGCCGGCCCCGAGGCGAAAGCCACCTATATCGAAAATCTGACCTGGGCCGCCGCCTTGGCCCCAACTCAAAGCCTCACGGTGGAGCCGATCAACCCCGATGACATGCCCGGCTATTTTCTGAACGACTACGATCTGGCCGCCGAGGTGCTCGACGCCGTGAATGCCCCCAATCTGCACCTGCAATTTGACGCCTACCACGCGCACCGGATCACTGGCGACGTTCTGGGCATCTGGGCCCGGATGGCCAGTCGGGTGGCCCATGTCCAGGTCGCAGGCCACCCCGGCAGACATGAACCCACGAGCGGGGATATTGACTATAAAGCCTTTTTCGCCAGGCTTGACGCCGCTGGCTACAAAGGTTGGGTCAGCGGCGAATATAATCCATTGGGGCGCACAGAGTATGGGTTGGGCTGGCGGATCTGAACGGCGATCTTAGGGCACGGCATAAAACCCTAAGTTGCTTCTCATTCAAAAAAGCCCGCTTCGGCTCCCCCGGCCCCCGACTGACCTGTCAGATAAAGGCAGACGGACTTGAAAATCCGTGCCAGTGTGTCTGTGCATTCAACGATCCCCGGCGCGAACCCTGTGCCGGGCTTTTGCAGCAATATGGCGTTGGTCGCAGTTGCAACGGTAATGACAGATCGATCCATTGCGCAGGAGAGTATCATGGCACTGCAATTCATTACCGCCAACAGCACCGGCCTGGGCGTCCGCGCCAGCCTCGGCGACGTGGACTCTCTCTATGTCGCGGCTGGTGTTTCAGTCGTCTCCCTTGACACCGTGGCCATTGTTGGCATTGGCTCTGGTCATGTCGTAACGATGGCGGGCAGCGTGATAACTGGCTCCGACGTCAGATCTGCAATCGAGCTTGGCAATAGTGACGCCCTCGACATCAACCAGAAACTCGTCGTGACAGCCGGGGGGCTGGTCAGCGGAAACTTCGCCGTCGCCCTTCTTGGCGCCAATTCGCAGCTCGAAAACCACGGCACGATCAGCGGGGGTTCCATTGGGGCTTATATGGATTCTGCCGCTGCAGGGACCACGCGCATTCTGAATTCGGGTACCATCACCGCGCGGGATTTTGCGATCCAGACCGAAAGCGTCACAACCAACGTTCTGACCAATCTTGGCCTGATATCCGCCGATGTCTACAGCTATTTTTCCTTTAACGTCGCAAGTGACAGCATCATCAACCGGGGCACGATGATCGGCAATATCAGTCTCGGTGACGGAACAGATACCTATGACGGTCGCGGCGGCAGCATTATCGGAACGATCTATGGAGGTTCAGGCACAGACACTTTCATTGCCGGAAACTCCGCCGAAAACTTTGACGGTGGCGATGGCGTCGATACGCTGGACTTTCGCGCTGGTGCCGCAGTTACCGCGCAACTTGACGGATCGGACGAAGGCACGGGTGCTGCTTTGGGCGATACCTATTTCAGCATCGAGAATATCATCGGCTCGCGCGCCGGGGCCGATACGCTGACCGGTTCGGCTGAGGCCAATGCGCTGCTGGGCCTTGGTGGGGCGGACCGGATCAACGGCGCGGGCGGGGCGGATGTGCTGGCTGGCGGCGGCGGGATCGACATTCTGACCGGCGGCACCGGCAACGATGTCTTTCAGTTTGTGCGCGCGGTCGAGGGCGGCGATATCATCACAGATTTCACCAATGTCGTGGGTAACGACGACCGCTTCAGAATCAGCGCGGTCGGATTTGGCGCAGGGCTGGTGGTGGGCGCGCTGGCGGCAACCCAATTCCAGATCCGGGCCGACAATCTGGCCCAGGACGCCGACGACCGCTTTATCTTCCGCACGACGGATAAAACGCTGTGGTTCGACACCAACGGCAATGCCGCAGGTGGGCTGACGCTGATCGCCGGTCTGCAAACCGGGGCCACGGTGACTGCTGCCGACATTCTGATTTTCTGAGCGGCCTACCCCTCGGGCCGAACTTCTTTCATAGCGCCGGGCCTTCATGACGCCTTGCGGCTGCCGGATAAACCCCCATCAGCTTGACCATATCGGTGAAATAGGCCAGCTCTTCCAAAGCCAACGCTACATTCCGGTCCTGCGGATGGCCCTCGATCTCGGCATAAAACTGGGTCGCGGTGAAGGCGCCGCCGACCATATAGCTTTCCAGCTTGGTCATGTTCACGCCATTTGTCGCAAACCCCCCCATCGCTTTGTATAAGGCGGCGGGAATGTTGCGGACCCGGAACACGAAGCTGGTCATCATGCCCAGACCGGCCCCGCCCAACTCTCCGCCCCGGCGGGACAGATCGGCGTCACGGGCCATGATCAGGAAGCGGGTGGTATTGCGGTCATGATCCTCGATATGGCGGGCCAGCACATCCAGTCCATAGATCTTTCCGGCAATTTCCGACGCCAGCGCGCCTTCGGTCTTATCACCCAAAGCGGCCACATCGCGGGCGGCGGCGGCATTATCCGACCAGTTCAGCGTGGCCAGCTTGTGGTCCTTGATAAAGCCCCGCGCCTGCCCCAGCAGGATCGACATGCTGCGCACCCGCCGCACATCCGCCAAAGTCGCCCCCGGCACCGCCAGCAGGTTGATATGGACCCGGACAAACGCCTCGTCGACGATATGCAAGCCAGAGTCCGGCAACAGCAAATGCACATCGGCGACCCGGCCATAGGTCGAGTTTTCTACGCCGATCATGCCATAGTCGGCAACGCCGATGCGGACCGCCTCCAGTGCATCCTCAAAGGTCGGGCAGGGCAGGGGTTCCATGTCGGGGCGGGCTTCGACGCAGGCCTGATGACCATAGGCCCCCAGCTCGCCCTGAAACGCTATTTTAACGGCCATGGCGTAATGCCCTTCAACAAAGCCCGCGTTCGGGCAATTCGTCGCGGCTCTACACCTTGCGTCCGGGGATCGGAAGCGGATACATAGCCGCTAAACGGCGAACCGGATGGATTGAAACATGTTCGACACGATGTTCTGGACCAAAGTCACTGGCGGCTTTTGCGGCGCGTTTCTGGTGTATTTGCTGGGCGGCTGGGCAGCTGAACTGATCTATTCGCCGGGGCATGGCGAACATGAGCAGGCGTATGTGATCGAAGTGGCCAGCGCCGATGCCGCCCCTGCCGAAGCGGAGGCCGAGGGCCCGCCCTTCGCGGACCTGTATGCCGCCGCTGATCCGGTCGCAGGCGAAGCGGCCTTTCGGGCTTGTTCGTCCTGCCACAAAGTCGAAGAGGGACAAAATGCCACCGGCCCGTCGCTGCATGGTGTTGTCGGCCGCCCGGTCGATTCCGTCGCCGATTTCGACTATTCCGGCGCGCTGGAACTGGTGGCCGATGTCTGGACGCCCGAGCATATTAACAGCCTGATCACCAATCCCAAAGTTTTCGCCCCCGGCACCAAGATGACCTATCCGGGGATGCGGTCGGCGCAGGACCGGGCCAATGTGATCGCCTATCTGGCAACTCTTGGCGGCTGAACCGGCTGACCAGTGATCCCAAAGGCCGTGCCGAAAGCGCGGCCTTTTTTGCATGCACTCTTGCGGCCAAAGCGCCAATCACTCCCCGATCATGGCGTGATCACGCAATCTCAACTTGAATATCCCACGAACCCGCTCATAGCTTAGCGCAATGGGCCAGTGCCCTCTGCCAACAGGAGACCCCGATGAACGCACCGTTCCGCGCCAAAGCACAGGCCACTGCCCAGACCCGGACCGCCCCGTGGCACTTGTGGCTGGCCGGATCGACATTGGTCATCGCCGGGGCGCTTTCGGCGCTGCCGGGCCGGGCGCAGGACACGATCATCACCTCTCACGGCTATTCGACTTTTGGCGACCTGAAATACGCCGCCGATTTCGCGCATCTGGACTATGTGAACCCGGACGCACCCAAGGGCGGCGAGATCAGCACCTGGTCTCAGGGCACATTCGACACGTTTAACCCTTATTCGCGCGAAGGGCGGGCCGGGGCGCTGTCGACCATCGGCTACGAATCCATCCTGGCAGGCACAGCGGATGAGGTCAGCAGCAGCTACTGCCTGCTGTGCACGACCATGGAATACCCGGAATCCGAAGATTGGGTGATTTTCCACCTGCGCCCCGAAGCGAAGTTTTCCGATGGCACCCCACTGACCGCGCAGGATGTGGTGTTCTCGCATTATCTGCTGCTGGAACAGGGCCTGCCGTCCTATGCCGAAGCGGTGAAAGAACTGATCCAATCCGCCGAGGCCATCGATGATCACACCGTAAAATTTACCTTTATGCCTGATGTCCCGCGTCGCAATCTGATTTCACAGGCGGGTGGCACGCCGGTCTGGTCCAAAGCTTGGTATGAACGCACCGGGGCGCGGCTGGACGAAACCCAGCTGGAAATCTCGCCCGGATCAGGCCCCTATATGCTCGACAGCTACGATCTGGACCGGCAAATTATCTATAAGCGCAACCCGGACTATTGGGGTGAAGACCTGCCGATCAACATAGGCCGGAACAATTTCGACACGATCCGGGTTGAATATTTTGGCGATACGACTGTGGCTTTGGAAGGGTTCAAAGCGGGCGAATTCACTTTTCGTGAAGAAAACAGTTCGATCAACTGGGCCACGGCTTATGAATTTCCGGCGCTGGATAACGGCTGGGTGGTCAAGGCAGAGTTGCCCAGTGGCAATCTGCCCAGTGCCAGCGGCATTATCATGAACCTGCGCCGCCCGGAGTTGCAGGACCTGCGGATCCGCCAAGCCCTTGCGCTGATGTATAATTTCACCTGGACGAATGACACGCTGCAATTTGGCCTGTTCGACCAGCGCGAAAGTTTCTGGCAAAATACTGATATGGCGGCAACTGGCCTGCCTGAGGGCCGCGAACTTGAACTGCTGCAGACTGTCGCAGACCAGATTGACCCGTCGATTCTGACCGATACCGTGACCATGCCCCACATCTCGGGCGACCGCCCGCTGGACCGGGGCAATTTGCGCATCGCCAGCGATCTGCTGGACGCCGCAGGCTGGCCCGTGGGGGACGACGGGATTCGGCGCAAGGACGGTCAGGGTCTGACGATCGACTTCATCACCGATGCGGCCAGTCTGGAGCGGGTCCTGACGCCCTATGTCGACAACCTTGTCAGCCTTGGGGTGCAGGCCACAATCGAGGTGATTGATCCGGCCCAATACACTCAGCGCAGCCGCGACTTCGACTGGGACATGATTTACTCCGGTTACTCCAATGGGTTAGAGGAGGGGCTTGGTCTTGACCAGCGGTATGGGGCCGTCGGCATCGGCGATCTGTTCAACCCGGCAGGCTATACCAGCCCCGCGATGGACACGCTGATCAACGCCATAGTTGCCGCCACCACGCGCGAAGAAATGGCTGCAGGTGTCCGTGCCATGGACCGGATCATGCGCCGCGAATTGTTCGTCGTGCCGACATGGTACAAGGCCAATTACTGGGTCGCCTATTACGACATGTATGAACACCCTGAAACTCTGCCCCCCTATGCGCTGGGCAACCTCGATTTCTGGTGGTTCGATCAGGCCAAATACGATGCCCTTGTCGCTGCCGGCGCGTTCCAGCAATAACACCTGATGGGCGCTTATATCCTTCGGCGGCTGTTGCTGGTGATCCCGACCTTGATCGGGATCATGATCGTCAACTTCGCCCTGACCCAATTCGTACCAGGCGGGCCGATTGACCAGATCATTGCCGATATGGAAGGACGGGGCGATGTGTTCGCCACCATCGCCGGCGGGCAGGGTGATGCGGAAATCAGCACGGAATCTCAGGCCTTTGACAGCAAATATATCGGCGCGCGGGGCCTGCCACCCGAGTTCATCAAACGGCTTGAGATCGAGTTCGGGTTCGACAAGCCGCCGCTTGAACGGTTCCTGATGATGATGTGGAATTACATCCGGCTGGATTTTGGCGACAGCTGGTTCAAACAGAAAACCGTGCTCGGGCTGGTCCTTGAAAAACTCCCCGTGTCGATCACACTGGGGCTTTGGTCGGTGCTGATATCCTACCTTGTGTCAATCCCGCTTGGCATCCGCAAGGCGGTCAGGGACGGCTCGAAATTTGACACCTGGACCTCGTCAATCATCATCGCCGCCTATGCAATCCCCGGTTTTCTGTTCGCAATCATGCTGATCGTTCTGTTCGCGGGCGGCTCTTACTGGCGGTTTTTCCCGTTGCGCGGGCTGACCAGCGACAATTGGGACAGCCTGAGCCTTTTTGGCAAGGTCATCGACTATTTCTGGCACATCACTTTGCCGGTGCTGGCACAATCCATATCCGGCTTTGCCACCCTGACTCTGCTGACCAAGAACAGCTTTCTGGACGAGATCAAAAAGCAATACGTGCTGACCGCCAAGGCCAAGGGTCTGACCGAGGCGCGCGTCTTGTATGGCCATGTGTTCCGGAATGCGATGTTGATCGTGATCTCTGGCTTTCCGGCGCTGTTCGTCGGGGTGTTTTTTGGTGGCAGCCTGATCATCGAAACCCTGTTTTCCCTCGACGGCATTGGCCGCATGGGGTTCGAAGCGGTGGTGTCGCGCGATTATCCGGTGGTCTTTGGCACGTTGTTTGCCTTTTCGCTGATGGGTCTGCTGATCGGGATCATCACTGATATCACCTATATCTTCGTCGATCCGCGGATCAACTTTGAGTCGCGAGGATGAGGTTGTCACCCCTTAACCAACGCCGTCTGCGCAACTTTCGGCGCAATCGCCGCGCGACATGGTCGTTGATGATCTTTGCGGTTCTGTTCGGGCTCAGCCTGTTTGCGGAATTCATCGCCAATGACAAACCGATCCTTGTCTCCTACCGGGGAGAGTTGCGGATGCCGGTGTTCGGATTCTATTCCGAACGCGACTATGGTGGCGATTTTCAGACCGAGGCGAAATATTCCGATGTCGAGGTGAAATGCCTGATCACTACCGGCGGGCTTGAATCCTGTTTTGATGACCCCGAGGGGATGATTGCCGCAGCGCAGGCGGGCACGATCACCGAGGACGGTTTCCAAAAGGGCTGGATGATCTGGCCGGTCATCCCCTATTCCTATCGCACCATCGTCGATGTCCCCGGCGTGGCACCCTCCCCGCCGTCCGCCACAAATTGGCTGGGCACGGATGATACCAAACGCGATGTCACCGCCCGCATCATCTATGGATTCCGGCTGTCGATCTTTTTCGCCATTGTCGTGACCGGTGCTGCATCGGTCATCGGGATCATCGCCGGGGCGATTCAGGGGTATTTCGGTGGACTCACAGATCTGGTCTTTCAGCGCGTGCTGGAAATCTGGTCCGGCATCCCCTCGCTCTACGTGATCATCATCGTTTTTGCCATTCTGGGCCGCAGTTTCTGGCTGCTGGTGTTCTTGACGATCCTGTTTGGCTGGCCCGCGCTGACTGGGCTGGTCAGAGCCGAATTCCTGCGGGCACGGAATTTTGAGTATGTCCGGGCCGCCAGGGCGCTGGGGGTCAGTGACAGCAAGATCATGTTCCGCCACATGTTGCCCAATGCGATGGTCGCCACCGTGACCATGCTGCCCTTTCTGGTGACCGGGTCCATCGGTACGCTCGCCAGCCTTGATTTCCTTGGCTACGGCCTGCCCTCCAACGCGCCGTCGTTGGGGGAGTTGACCCTGCAGGCCAAGCAAAACCTGCAGGCCCCCTGGCTCGGCTTCACCGCCTTTTTCACCTTTGCGATCATGCTGTCGCTGTTGGTGTTCATTTTCGAAGGGGTCCGTGATGCGTTTGACCCCAGAAAGACCTTTTCTTGACCGCCGATCCGCAGGAGCGCAAAATTCAGGTCCTTGATGTTCAAAACCTCAACGTCAAGTTCCGGCAGGACGGTAGTTTCGTGCATGCAGTGCGCAACGTTTCGTTCACCGTAGCCAAGGGCGAAACGCTCGCCATCGTCGGCGAAAGCGGGTCGGGCAAATCGGTCACGGCGCTTTCTACCGTGTCCCTGCTGGCCGACAGCGCGCAGGTCACCGGATCGATCACCTATGGCGGCAAGCAAATGGTGGGGGCTTCGGAACCCGAACTGCGCCGGGTGCGTGGCAATGATATCAGCTTTATCTTTCAGGAACCGATGACCTCGCTGAACCCGCTGCACACCATCGAACGGCAACTGGCGGAATCCATCGAACTGCATCAGGGCCTGCGCGGGCCCGCGATCCGGGCCAAGATCATCGAACTCTTGACCAAGGTTGGCATCCGCGACCCCGAAACCCGGCTGGGGGCCTATCCGCACGAATTGTCCGGCGGGCAACGGCAGCGGGTGATGATTGCGATGGCGCTGGCAAACGGACCAGAGCTGTTGATTGCGGATGAACCCACCACCGCGCTGGATGTGACCATTCAGGCGCAAATCCTCGACTTGTTGGCTGATCTCAAGT
>JANOMH010000292.1:0-6587 GCA_031420215.1 Rhodobacterales bacterium
TGGTTCGACCTGCGGGTCAACATCGTCAAATGCGAACCGCATGACGAATGCCTACCCGCCTTCCCGCCGATACGACAGGCGCCCCAATGACTGCCTTTGATTTTCGGAGTTGCCCAAATACTCCCGCCGGAGGCTTAAAAGTTCTTCTTTTCCAAAGCCCCAAAACATGACCCAACTCCCGCCCCCCTCAACCGTCAAACTCGGCCTTGTCATCGACCTGGACACCTGCGTCGGCTGCCACGCCTGCGTCATCTCCTGCAAAGGCTGGAACACCGAAAATTACGGCGCACCGCTCAGCGACCAGGACCCCTACGGCGCCGACCCCACCGGCACTTTCCTGAACCGGGTGCATTCCTACGAAGTCCAACCACCTGATGGCACCGCGCAGCTGATCCACTTCCCCAAATCCTGCCTGCATTGCGAGGATGCGCCTTGCGTCACCGTCTGCCCGACCGGGGCCAGCTACAAGCGGGCCGAGGATGGGATTGTGCTGGTTAACGAATCATCCTGCATCGGTTGCGGCCTCTGCGCCTGGGCCTGTCCTTACGGGGCCCGCGAAATGGACGCCGCGGCCAAGGTGATGAAGAAATGCACACTCTGCGTCGACCGGATTTACAACGAGAACCTGCCCGAGGAAGACCGCCAGCCTGCCTGCGTGCGCACCTGCCCGTCGAATGCGCGCCACTTTGGCGATCTGGGCGACGAAACCAGCGTCGTCAGCATCCTCGTCGCTGAACGGGGCGGGTTCGACCTGATGCCCGAACAGGGCACCCGCCCCATCAACAAATACCTGCCGCCCCGGCTCAAGGATCAGGCGCAGGATATCGACATCCTCGCGCCGTTCCTCGCCCCCATCGCCACCGACCCCAAGGGGTTTCTGGGTTGGCTCGACCGGGCGCTGACCAAACTGCCGGGAAGCCAATAGATGCATCCAGCCCCCTCTGTCATCATCTTCACCACCTTTTCCGGGCTTGGCTTCGGGCTGCTGTTCTGGCTGGGGATCGGCCTGCCCGCCGTTACTGGCTGGGTGGCGTTCGTGTTTTTCGCTATCGCCTACATCATGGCCGTCGGTGGGCTGCTCGCCTCTACCTTCCACCTCGGCCATCCGGAACGGGCGCTGAAAGCGTTCAGCCAGTGGCGGACAAGCTGGCTGTCACGCGAAGGCTGGTGCGCCGTGTTGGCCCTGCTGATCATGGCGATTTACGGAGCGGGGCTGGTGTTTTTCGGCAGCCGGATCACCTTGTTCGGGCTGCTTGGGTCACTACTCTCCGTCGGCACGATCTTTACGACCTCAATGATCTATACCCAGCTCAAATCCATCCCGCGCTGGAACCAGCCCACAACACCTGCCCTCTTCCTCGCTATTTCACTCAGCGGCGGGGCGCTGTTGGCCGGGCAAATCAAGTTCGCCATCCCACTTTTGATCCTTGCCGGGGGCCTGCAAGCCTATGTCTGGGCTACGGGCGACAGCCGCTTTGCCAAGGCGGGCACGACGCTGGCCAGCGCGACCGGGCTGGGCTCCATCGGCAACGTCCGGTCATTTGCGCCACCGCATACCGGATCAAATTACCTGCTGAAAGAAATGGCTTACGACATCGGGCGCAAGCATGTCGTGCAATTGCAGGTCATCGGCTTGACCCTGGGCTTCGCCCTGCCCGTGATCCTGCTGCTCTTGCCGTTCAGCCATTGGACGGCGCTGCTCGCGGTCGTCAGCCACATCACCGGGGTGCTGGCCGCGCGTTGGCTGTTCTTTGCCCAGGCCGAACATGTCGTGGGGCTTTATTACGGCAAAAGGTAGGATGGGCAATCTGCCCATCCATGGGGGGTGATGGGCAGATTGCCCATCCTACCTGATCCGGTCTTCCGACGCCTTATCAAACACATACATACGTTCTGCCTCGAACTTCAGGCCCACCGTTCCACCCTCTTTGGTGCGGTGATCGCCGCGTTCTTCGACAATAACCCGCTCTCCCAGGCTTGTCTGCAGATAGGCATACGACACCCCGCCCAGACTTTCGGTCAGCTCAACCCGCAGACCCGACCCGCTGGAATCAATCGCCAAATGCTCGGGCCGCAGACCAATGGTCACGGCCTGCCCGGTCATTGCCGCAGCAAAAGCCCGTGGAATGGTCTGGCCCAGCCCCGGGACATCAACCCCACCCGCAACGATCTTGCCAGACAGAAAATTCATCGCGGGGCTGCCGATAAAGCCTGCGACGAATTTGTTGTCCGGGTCACGGTACAGGTCCATCGGCGCGCCGACCTGTTCGATAACCCCTTTGCGCAGCACAACAATTTTGTCGGCCAAGGTCATCGCCTCGACCTGATCATGGGTCACATAGATCATCGTCGCACCGATTTCCTTGTGCAGGCGCGCAATCTCGACCCGCATTTCGACGCGCAGTTCGGCGTCAAGGTTGGACAGGGGTTCGTCGAACAGGAACACCTCGGGGCCGCGCACAATGGCCCGGCCGATCGACACCCGCTGGCGCTGACCACCGGACAGGGCGGCGGGTTTGCGCTTCAAATAGTCGTCCAGCTTCAAAATCCGGCTGGCCTCGGTCACTTTGGCAGTGATTTCCGCTTTGGGATGACCGTTCATCTTGAGCCCGAAGCCCATGTTTTCTTCAACAGTCATATGGGGATACAGGGCATAGGTCTGAAACACCATGGCCACCCCCCGCTCTGACGGATCAAGCTTGGTGACATCGCGGTTGCCGATGCGGATAGCACCACCGGTCGTTTCCTCCAGCCCCGCGACCATCCGCAAAAGCGTGGATTTGCCACAGCCCGAGGGGCCGACAAAGACGCAAAACTCGCCATCGTCGATCTCGAGGTTGACCCCGTGGATCACTTGCGTATCGCCATATTTCTTGACGACCTTGTTCAATGTAACCCCGGTCATGGCCTCACTCCCCCTGCTATGACTTTGTTTCGATCAGGAAAACGCCAGCTTTCGGCGTCTTTGGCGATTTGCTGCGCTGTGTCGCGCAGCAGCGGCACAAGCATTTCCAGCCCGGCAAGATTGGCGCGCCCGGTAACACTGGTGACCGACAAAGCCCCCAGCATCCGCGTGGTTCCGGTCAGGATCGGGACCGCAACGCAGATGATCCCCGGTTCGTGTTCTTCGCGGTCAAAGCCGTAGCCATTGGCGCGGATATCATCCAGTTCTATGCGCAAGGTTGCGGCGCTTAGATGGGTCTTGCCGGTAAAACGGTGGTACGATTGCTGCGCCATCACCAAGGCCTGTAAATCAGGGTCCAGAAACGCCAGCATCACCTTGCCCAAGCCGGTGCAGTAGGCCGGCCCGATTTTGCCTGCCTGACTGAACATTTCAATTGGCTGGGTCGCATTGCGTTTGTCAACGTAAAGCACCTGTGCATGATCCAGCTGCGCCAGATGGACCGTTTCACCGACCGAGGCGGCCAGCCGGTCCAGATAGACCCGGGCAATCGGCGCGAGTGAGGATTGCGCCCAGGCCGCATGGGCCAGCCGCACCAGCCGGATACCAGGGGCATAGGTCTGCCGGTCGGGGTCAAAGGCCAGCATGCCCTGCGAGGTCAATGTTTGCACAAGGCGGTAAAGCGTGGCCTTGGGAAAGGCCGATCCGCCCATCAATTCGGAAAACCGGACGGGCCGCCCAAATGCTGCGATCTGGTCCAGAACCACCAGCGCCTTGCCAACTGTGCCGTCGCCGAGGGTCGACATCCCTACCTCTTCCCATGCCGCAATGCGGCGAAATCTCTGTCAACTTGCCGCACTGCAGCAAATAAACTGTTGCACTGCAGCGATTTAGCCGTCTCGCTACCTGTTGACAACCATAGGCCATTTGCGTTTAACATTTCAATATTCAAAACGAAGTTCCAGATAATGAAACTAACGTTTTGTGGCAACCCAAGGGAGGACTACATGTTGCATCTCAAGAAAAGCGCCTCTGCGGCGTTCATTGTGGCGTTGCTTTCGGGCACGTCTGCCTATGCCCAAGCCCGCACACTCGACTATTATGCGGATTACGATCCGATTCCGCTGGCCGCGATGGAGGCAATTATTGCCGACTTTGAAGCAGCAAACCCTGAAATTGATGTGGTTTTGCAGAACTTCGATCACGAAGGCTACAAGACAGCGATCCGCAATTTCCTGACCACCGACGCGCCCGATCTGGCGAACTGGTATGCAGGCAACCGGATGGCGCCGTTTGTTAACGCTGGCCAGTTTCTGGACATCTCTGATGTCTGGGCCGCCAACAACCTGAGCGAATCGCTGGGTTCCGCCGAAGCGTCGATGACCATCGATGGCAAACAGTGGGGCGTTCCCTACACTTACTATCAGTGGGGCATCTACTTTAACAAAACCGCCTACGAGCAGGTTGGCGCCACCGTTCCGACCACCTATGACGAATTCGTCGCCAACTGCGAGTTGTTCAAAGCCGCTGGCATCGACTGCCTGACCACTGGCACGTCGGCTCTGTGGCCTGGCGCCGGCATTTTCGACTACATGAACCTGCGCACCAACGGTTATGAGTTCCATATGCAGTTGACCTCTGGTCAAGTCGAGTGGACCGATCAGCGCGTGCGCGATACCTTTGCGCAGTGGCAGCGACTGGTTGATGGCGGCTACATCACTGAAAACCACGCGGCGATTGACTGGCAGGATGCAGCCGCGCTGTTCGTGCAGGGTAAAGCTGCGAACTACGTCATGGGTAACTTTGCCGTGGGCGTGTTCAAAGAAGGTGGCATGACCAATGACACCCTTGGCTTCATGCCGTTCCCGACGATCAACCCCGATGTGGTTCGCGCCGAAGAAGCCCCGACCGACACCATCCACATCCCGGCTGGTGCCACCAATATCGAGGATGCCAAAACCTTCCTCGCCTATATCGCCACCGCTGACGTGCAGACCAAGCTGAACGCCGCACTTGGCCAGTTGCCGATCAATGCCGCCTCGACCGTGGCTGACGATCCGTTCCTGCAAGCCGGGTTCGAGCTCCTGTCGACCACCGAGGGCGGCATTGCACAGTTCTTTGACCGTGACGCCGAGGCGGAAATGGCCAAGCTGGGCATGGAAGGATTCCAGGAATTCATGGTGCTTCCAGGCAATCTGGATGCGATCCTTGCGCGTCTGGAAGAAGCCCGTCTGCGTATCTACGCAGAATAAATCGATCAGCGGCGGCCGGGTCTCTGGCCGCCGCACCCTTTTTCAAGAACCTGATTTGTTTGTCTATTTGTCTGACGGAAACCACGGCGGGGAGGGCTGGTCATGACCATGGCATCTACCGAAACCCGGACAAAGTCCTGGTGGCGATCCAATCAGCAGTGGTTGACACCATGGATTTTTCTGACCCCCGGCATCATCCTTTTCACAGTCTATGTGGTCTGGCCAATCATCTCGAGCTTTACCCTGTCATTTTACGACTGGGACGGATTGCGTGCCGCCGATGGTTCCGACAAATCCGAATGGGTCGGGTTTGGCAATTATGTCGAACTGTTCGGTGATGATGCGTTCATCACCTCGCTCAAGAACAACCTGATCTGGCTGGTGCTGTATATGCTGGCGGTCCCCGGTGGCCTCGCCATTGCGATTTTCCTGAACCAGACAGTGCGCGGCATCCGTATCTACAAATCACTGTTCTTCTTTCCATTCGTGATCTCTCAGGTCGTCGTCGGTCTGATGTTCGCGTGGTTCTATGCGCCGAACTTCGGGCTGTTCTACAAACTGACCGAACTGCTGACCGGCTCTGGCATCGCCATTTTGGCCAACCCAAATCTGGCGACCTATGGCATCATTGTCGCCGGTCTGTGGCCACAGATTGCCTATGTGATGATCCTGTATCTGACCGGCCTGAACAACGTCGCCGCCGATCAGGTCGAGGCGGCCCGTTTGGATGGGGCCAAGGGCCTGAAAATGCTGTGGTATGTGATCCTGCCACAGTTGCGCCCTGCAACCTTTATCGCTGTGGTTGTGACGGTAATTGGCGCGCTGCGGTCATTCGATCTGGTGTCGATCATGACCACCGGCGGCCCGTTCGGGTCAACCCGGGTGCTGTCCTACTATATGTATGAAAAGGCGCTGTCCGAATACGGATTTCGCATGGGATACGGGGCAGCCATCGCCGTCATCCTGTTCCTGATCATGATGGTGTTCATTTCCGGCTTTGTCTGGAAAATGGTCCGCGACGAAAGGAGTAACCGCTGATGTTCCCGCGTCCGATCGCACAGCGCTCGTCCGGCGCCCGGCTCATGTACAATGTGGCCCTGCCCATCGCCCTGATCATCTGGCTATTCCCGCTGCTGGGTGTGGCCCTTACCTCGGTCCGGCCCGAGGCCGATCTGGCGGCGGGCAATTACTTTGGTATGCCGTCATCCATCGCCTTCTCGAACTATGCCGAGATTTTTACGAATTCACCTATCGGGCGATACATCTTCAACTCGTTCAAAGTGACGATCCCCACCGTGATCGGCACGGTGATTCTGTCTTGCATGACCGGCTTTGCCCTGGGCGTGTACAAGTTCCGCGGCAATCTTCTGGTGTTCTTCCTGTTTGTGGCGGGTAACTTTGTGCCGTTTCAGATCCTGATGATCCCGGTGCGG
>JANOMH010000293.1:0-2066 GCA_031420215.1 Rhodobacterales bacterium
TCGGCCAATTTCAATGGGGTTTGCCCGCCGAACTGCACAATAACGCCGTGCAATTCGCCATTCTCCTGCTCGACACGCAAGATTTCCATCACATGCTCAAATGTAAGTGGCTCGAAATACAGCCGGTCCGATGTATCGTAATCGGTCGACACGGTTTCCGGGTTGCAATTGATCATGATGGTTTCATAACCCGCAGCCGTCAGCGCATAGCAGGCATGGCAGCAGCAATAATCGAACTCGATCCCCTGCCCAATACGGTTTGGCCCGCCGCCCAGAATAACGACCTTTTTCCGCCCCGAAGGCCGTGCTTCGCATTCGACATCGCCCATCACCGGCGACTCATAGGTCGAATACATATACGGCGTCTGCGCCTCGAATTCCGCGCCGCAGGTGTCGATCCGCTTGAACACGGCGACGACGCCCAGCCGTTCGCGGGCACGGCGGACCTGCCCCTCATCCCGACCGGTCAATGTCGCCAGTCGCGCATCGGTAAAGCCCAGCATTTTCAATGCGCGCAGCCCCGGTGCAGTCACCGGCAGGCCGCCGCGACGAATATCTGCTTCGGCGTCGATTATTTCCCTGATACGCGCCAGAAACCATGGGTCGAACTTGGTGGCAGCAAACAGGTCGTCATCCGACAACCCGTGGCGCATCGCTTGCGCAATTGTGCGCATCCGGTCGGGAGTTTGCCGTGCCAACGCCTTTATGATCGCGGCTTTGTCAGGTGCCCCCGGAATGTCAATTTCGTCAAATCCGGTCAGCCCGGTTTCCAATGAGGCCAAAGCTTTTTGCATCGACTCATGAATGGTCCGGCCAATTGCCATAACCTCGCCAACTGATTTCATCGCGGTGGACAGAAGTGGTTCAGACCCGGCAAACTTTTCAAACGCAAAGCGCGGGATTTTGGTGACGACATAATCAATGGTCGGCTCGAAGGACGCGGGCGTCACTTTGGTGATGTCATTGTCCAGCTCGTCCAGCGTATAGCCCACGGCCAATTTCGCCGCGATCTTGGCAATCGGGAACCCGGTCGCCTTGGACGCCAAAGCCGAAGATCGCGACACCCGCGGATTCATCTCGATCACCACCATGCGCCCATCTTCGGGGTTGATCGCCCATTGCACGTTGGAGCCGCCGGTTTCGACGCCGATTTCGCGCAGCACGGCGATGGAGCCGTTGCGCATGATCTGGTATTCCTTGTCGGTCAGGGTCAGCGCCGGGGCAACGGTGATGCTGTCGCCGGTATGCACCCCCATCGGATCGACGTTTTCGATGGAACAGACGATGATGCAATTGTCGGCAGTGTCGCGGACCACCTCCATCTCGAACTCTTTCCACCCCAGGAGCGATTCATCGACAAGGATTTGCCCGACGGGCGAGGCATCCATCCCGGTCCGGCAGAAATGTTCGTATTCGGCGCGATTGTAGGCAACGCCGCCACCAGTGCCGCCCAACGTAAATGCGGGCCGGATAATGGCGGGCAGGCCGATCGATTCCAACGCCTCCAGCGCAATCAAGACCCCGGCCTTGATGTCCTTTTTGCCATTCGGCAACTTGGGCGCGGTCACAATCGCGGCCTTGGGGTTCTCAAGGCCAATCCGGTCCATCGCCTCGCGAAACAGCTTGCGATCCTCGGCCATTTCGATGGCCGCACGCTTGGCACCGATCATCTCGACCCCGTATTTCGCCAACACGCCCATGTCGTCCAGCGCCAGTGCGGTGTTCAGCCCGGTCTGGCCGCCCATGGTGGGCAGCAGCGCGTCGGGGCGTTCGATCTCGATGATCTTGGCGACGATTTCGGGGGTGATCGGTTCGATATAGGTGGCGTCGGCCAGGCCGGGGTCGGTCATGATCGTGGCCGGGTTGGAGTTCACCAGAATGACACGGTAACCTTCTTCCCGCAGCGCCTTGCAGGCTTGCGCACCCGAATAGTCAAACTCGCAGGCTTGCCCGATGATGATGGGACCGGCGCCAATGATCATGATGGATTTGATATCGGTTCTTTTTGGCATGGCAGCCCCCTGCAAGACAGCGCCCGGCGGCGCAAAACTTTTGGGGTTATAGCT
>JANOMH010000294.1:0-2567 GCA_031420215.1 Rhodobacterales bacterium
TCGCGCGTGTCGGGGTTGCGCAACGACGCCGCAGCAATCCCCCAATCCTGCGTCCCTGCATTCAGACACACCTCGGTCAGGGCGGCCTGATGGGCGCGGTGAAATGCGCCAAGGCCCAGATGCATGATCCCGGTGCGCACATAGCTCCGGTTATAGCTTGGCCGGGCAACAGCGGCGGGCAACTGGCCCAGCGTGGTTGCAGACAGCCGCATCACATTGCGCTTTGTCGGGCGTTGTTCACCATCTGCACTGCCACTCTGGTTAACCTAAGGCCTGTGATACAGACTGCCGGTTGCAGCGCAAGACCCGGAATGCCAGCGCCCGGAGCCTTGCCTCTGGCGTTCGGCTGTAACAAAGTGACCCCACAGCAGCAAAGGATCCCGGACAATGCAGCGCCATGGCGGCAAGATACTTTCCGATCAATTGGCCATCTTGGGTGTAAGGCGCATCTTTTCCGTGCCGGGGGAAAGCTTTCTGGCAGCGCTGGACGGGCTCTACGACTCAGGCATTGCCAATGTGGTCTGCCGCCAAGAAGGCGGTGCGGCGATGATGGCCGAGGCTTATGGCAAGTTGACCGGCC
The DNA here is from genome assembly GCA_031420215.1 of Rhodobacterales bacterium. Classification (GTDB taxonomy): domain Bacteria; phylum Pseudomonadota; class Alphaproteobacteria; order Rhodobacterales; family Rhodobacteraceae; genus JANOMH01. Next base: position 581 of record JANOMH010000294.1, read on the forward strand.
AACCCGGCGTGTGTTTTGTCACCCGCGGACCGGGGGCAACCAATGCGTCGGCGGGGGTTCATATCGCCCGGCAGGACAGCACGCCCATGGTGATGTTTGTGGGCCAGATTGACCGCAGTCATCGCGACCGCGAGGCATTTCAGGAAATCGACTATCGCGCCGTTTTTGGCGGGTTGGCCAAATGGGTGGCCGAGGTCGATCAGACCGAGCGGCTACCGGAATACATCGGTCGGGCCTTTCACATGGCACTGTCGGGTCGCCCCGGCCCGGTGGTGCTGGCCCTGCCCGAGGATATGCTGAGTGCCTTTGCCGATGTGCCCGATCTGCCGGGGCCGGTGCGGGTGTTGGGCCACGATCTGACCACGGTGGCAGGGCAAATCATGGACCGGCTGGCGCGGGCGAAACAGCCTTTGGTCATTGTCGGCGGGCCACATTGGTCAGCGACAGCGGCGGCTGATCTGGGACGGTTTGCCACGACCCAAGGTCTGCCAGTTGCACTGGGGTTTCGGCGCCAGGACTATCTGGACAACCGCCACCCCAATTATGCCGGCGATTTGAATGTGGGCATCAACCCGAGGCTGGCCCAAAGGGTGCGCGATGCGGATGCGCTGCTGGTCATCGGCTCGCGGCTGGGTGATATTGAAACGCAGGGCTATACTTTGGTTGATCCGGCGAGTTCGGGCAAAGCCATTTATCACATTCAGGCCGATGCGAATGAACTGGGCCGGGTCTATCAGCCAACCCTTGGGGTTGTGGCAACCGCCCCGGAATTTGTGCAGGCTTTGGCTGGACTACCTGCCTGCGAGACCGATTGGAAAGAGTGGACCGTTTCGGCACGGGCCGACTATGACCGCTGGGCCAAGCCAGTGGAAACGCCGGGGGCGGTGAAACTGGAACAAGTGGTGGCATGGCTGTCGGACCACTTGCCCCCCGATGCGATCCTGACCAACGGGGCGGGCAATTACGCAGGCTGGTTACACCGCTATTTCTGTTTCAAAGGGTTCCGCACCCAACTGGCCCCCACATCCGGCTCGATGGGCTACGGTTTCCCGGCGGCTGTTTCCGCGTCGCTGGAATATCCCGGTAAAACCGTGATTTGCCTTGCTGGTGACGGCTGTTTCCAGATGACCCTGAACGAAATGTCAACCGCAGTGCAACACGGAGCCAAGCCGATCGTGATTGTGGTCAACAATGGGCGCTATGGGACGATCCGGATGCATCAGGAACGGCATTATCCGGGCCGGGTCAGCGGCACGATGCTGGCCAATCCCGATTTTGCCGCCCTTGCGCGGGCCTATGGCGGGCACGGAGAAACGGTGACGGCGACTGCGGATTTTCCGGCTGCCTTTGGGCGGGCGCAGGCGTCGGGTACGGTCGCGGTGATTGAACTTCGGGTCGATGAACAGGCCCTGACCACCGGCACCACGCTGGATGCAGCGCGGGCAGCGGGACTGGCGGCGAAAACCTAGAATTCCACCCCGATCTGCGCCTTGATCCCGGACCGGAACGGGTGCTTGATCAGCTCCATTTCAGTGACCATATCAGCCAGTTCAATCAGGTCTTCATGCGCATTGCGCCCGGTCAGGACGACATGGGTCATGGGGGGTTTTTCGGTTTTGAGGAAGTCGATCACCTCGGCGATAGCGACATAGTCATAGCGGATGGCGATGTTGATTTCATCCAGCAAAACCATGGTGTTGGCCGGGTCTCGGATCAGGTCTTTGGCCTTGGTCCAAGCGGCTTGTGCCATTTCGATGTCGCGGGTCTTGTCCTGAGTTTCCCAGGTAAACCCTTCGCCCATCGTGTAAAAAGCGCAGGTTTCGGTGAAGTGGCGCAGGATCAGATCGCGCTCGCCCGTGCTCATCCCGCCCTTGATGAACTGCACGACGGCGCATTTCATATCATGGGCGATGCAGCGGAAAATCATCCCGAAGGCCGCCGAGGATTTGCCCTTGCCCTTGCCAGTATGGACGATGATCAGCCCCTT
>JANOMH010000295.1:0-13249 GCA_031420215.1 Rhodobacterales bacterium
GTTTGTCGGCGAAGGCACCAATGACGTGGTGCAGACCGCAGCTTCGTTCAACCTGACCGCCGGGTCCGAAGTTGAAGTAATCCAGACCACCAATGCGGCATCAGTCGCAGGTCTGAACATCACCGGCAACGCCTTGGCCCAGTCGATCACCGGCAACGCCGGGATCAACTCGCTGAACGATGGCGGAGTCGGGGCTGGCGATACACTGACCGGTCTGGCAGGCAATGACATCTATTACGTCAACAATGCGAGCACGATCATTGTCGAGGCGGCAGGCGGCGGCACGGCTGACCGGGTTGCAACTAACGTCACTTTTGTCCTGGCGGCAGATGATGACATCGAGCAGATGACCACCATCAACAGCGCGGGCACTACGGCGATCAACCTGACCGGGAACGCGCTGACCCAGAACATGACCGGCAACGCGGGCAGCAACACCTTCAACACCGGCGGCGGTCTGGCTGACACCATGACTGGTCTGACCGGGAACGACACCTATCTGGTCCGCAACGCCGCCGACATCATCAACGAAGGCGCTGGCCAAGGCACGGCAGACCGGGTCACTGCCGCTGTCAGCTTTGTACTGGATGCCAGCGACGATATCGAAATTCTGGCGACAAACAGTGCAGCCCTGACTGCTGCGATCAACCTGACCGGCAACCTGCTGGCCCAGACTGTCACCGGTAACGCTGGCGACAACCGGCTGGACGGCAAAGGTGGGATTGACGTGCTGACCGGGGGGCTCGGGAACGACACCTTCGTGCTCAGCTCGGCAATCGGGGCGACAAACGTCGATGTGGTCACCGACTATGATGTCGCCACCGACCAGATCGAGCTTGGCCATCTGATCTATACCACGCTCACGCCGGGCGGGGCATTGGCCGCAATTGCCTTTGGATCGAACGGCACAGGGGCGGCCACGACATCAGACCAGCGGATCATCTATAACACCGCAACAGGCGCGCTGTTTTATGACGCAGACGGGGTTGGCGCCGGTGCCGCGGTGCAAATCGCAACCCTGACCTCGGGGCTGGTGATGACGGCTGCAGAGTTCACAGTTGACGGGACCGCACCGGTTCCGGGTCCAACAATCAACGGCACTGCTGGCAATGATACGCTGGTCGGGACTGCGGCGAACGAACGGATCAACGGTCTGGCGGGCGACGACACGATAGGTGGCAGCGCAGGCAATGACAAAATGTTTGGCGGCGCAGGTAATGATACCTTTATTGTGAAAAGCACCAGCGATGTGGTGACTGAACTGGCTGGTGAAGGCACCAATGACATTATCCGGTCCAGCGGATCCTATTCTCTGGCCGCCGGGTCTGCGGTCGAAGTGATCGAAACCACCAATGCCGCGCTGACCACGGCGATCAACCTGACCGGCAACGCGCTGGCCCAGACGATCACCGGCAACGCCGGAGCCAACTCGCTGAACGATGGCGGCGGGCTTGCGGATACGATGACCGGTCTGGCAGGCAACGACATCTATTATGTCGGCAATGCTGGCACGATCGTCAACGAGGTCGCCGGTGGCGGCACAGCAGACCGGGTCGCAGCAAGCGTCAGCTATGTGCTGGCCGCCGATGACGACATCGAACAAATGACCACTGCCAACAGTGCGGGCACCACCGCGATCAACCTGACCGGCAATGCGCTGGCCCAGACGATCACCGGGAACGCAGGTGCCAACATCCTGAACTCGGGTGGTGGGGCAGCCGACACCATGTCCGGCCTGACGGGGAACGACACGTACATTGTCCGTAACGCCGCCGATGTGATCACCGAAGTGGGGGGGGGAGGCACTGCCGACCGGGTCAATGCAGCCGTCACTTATGTGCTGGATGCCAGCGACAATATCGAAATCCTTGCGACCAACAACGATGCGGGTGTTGCAGCCCAAAATCTGACCGGCAACGCAGTGGCCCAATCAATCATCGGCAACGCCGGGATCAACACACTGAACGATGGCGGCGGCGCTGGCGCAGATACGCTGACCGGATTGGGCGGCAACGACCTGTATCTGGTCAACAACATCGGGGCATCGGTGATCGAAGCTGTCGGTGGCGGCATTGATCTGGTCCGGTCAACGACCTCGTTTACGCTGACTACCGGGTCCGAAGTTGAAACCATCGAGACCGCCAATGCGCTGGGGATTACCGCGATCAACCTGACTGGCAACGCGCTGGCCCAGACGATTACCGGCAACGGCGGGGTCAACATTCTGAACGACGGAGCCACGGGTGCCGCCGATACACTGATCGGCCTGGACGAAAGCGACATCTATATCGTCAATAACTCTGGCACGATCATTGTCGAAGCCTTCACCGGAGGCTTGGCCGATCAGGTGCGGGCAACCGTCAACTTCGCTCTGGCTGCAGATGACGACATCGAAATCCTGTCGACCAACAATGCGGCAGGCGTTACGGCGATCAATCTGACCGGCAACGCGCTGGAACAGCAGATCACTGGCAACGCCGGGAACAACGTGCTGGACAGTGGCGTCGGTGCAGCCGACACGATGACCGGCGGGGCAGGTAACGACGTTTACTTCCTGCGCAATGTCGGCGACGTGTTTGTCGAAGGCGCGGCGGAAGGAACCGCTGACGAAGTTCGGGTTGGCATTACCTACACACTGGATGTCGGATCCAACATCGAGATCCTGAGCACCGATAATGCCGCTGGTACAGCAACGCAGACCCTGACCGGGAACGCGCTGGCCCAGACCATCAACGGCAACGCCGGGGCCAGCACACTGATCGGGCTTGGCGGGGACGATGTTTACACCGTCAACAGCACCACCACGACCGTGACCGAAGCAGCTGCTGGCGGGACCGACCGGGTCAACGCCGCCGTCAGCTACACGCTGGGGGCTGGTCAGGAGATTGAAACTCTGGCCACAACCAACGATGCAGGCATTGTTGCAGTCACCCTGACCGGGAACGCATTGGGCCAGACAATCATCGGCAACAACGCAGCCAGCACGCTGGTGGGCCTTGCTGGAAATGATGTCTACACTGTCAACAACGCTGGCACTGTCGTGACCGAAGCGGCAGCGGGCGGGACAGACACAGTCAACACCAGCGTCAGCTATGTCCTGGGGGCGGGGCAGGAAATCGAAGTCCTGCAAACCACTAACGCCGCCGGAACCGGCTCGATCAACTTGACCGGCAATGCGCTGACTCAGACGATCACCGGGAACGCAGGCAACAACATTCTGGACGGCGGAGTTGGTGCAAGTGACGTGCTGAATGGTTTGGGCGGCAACGATGTCTACTTCCTGCGCAATGCCGGGGACACCTTTGCCGAGACTGCCGGTAACGGCACGGCAGACGAAGTGCGGGTCGGGTTCAGCTATACCTTGCTGGCTGGCGCGGACATCGAAATCCTGAGCACCGACAACGCCGCGGGATCCACCGCGCTAACCCTGACCGGGAACGCCGGGAACCAGACGATCAACAGCAACCTTGGGGTTAACACGCTGGTAGGGCTTGGCGGGAACGACATTTATACTGTCAACAACGTGGCCACGGTTGTAACCGAGGCAGCAGCAGGCGGGTCTGACACTGTGCAAACCAGCGTCAACTACGTGCTGGCCGCGGGGGTGGATATCGAAACCTTTACCACCACCAACGCCGCAGGCACCGGGGCGCTGAACCTGACCGGGAACGACATCGCGCAGTCGATCACGGGCAACGCCGGGATCAACCTGATCGACGGTAAGCTTGGCAATGACGTGCTGGTAGGCGGAAACGGGGCCGATACCTTTATCTTCAGCACCACCCTGAACGCAGCATCCAACCTTGATGTGATCAGCGACTTTGTCGCAGTCGACGACACGATCCAACTGACCAGCGCGATCTTTGCAACACTGGCCGGCACCATCGCGGCAGCCGACTTCCTGATCAACACCACCGGTCTGGCTGCGACTGTGGCCCAAAACATCATCTACAACTCGTCCACCGGCGGGCTGTTCTATGATGCGGATGGTTTGGGTGGAGCAGCTGGGGTTCAGTTCGCCACACTGACCGGCGCACCGACGATTTCGCTGTCTGACTTCACTGTGGTCTAAGTCGGCTCACCATAAAACCAGACTGGCCGCGCCCTCACAGGCGCGGCCAGTTACATTCAGCGGCTACTGCGTCATCTACGAAATCAGGCATCTGCCCATGTTGTAATCCGGGCCAGATCCGGGCGGGGGCGGTCAGGGACCACTTCGCCGACAGTGCCGATATGGATAATGCCCGCCATGCTCTCATCGGGGGCCAAACCCAGCCCTTCGGTCAGAAACACCCGGTCATAGGACGGCCAGCCGGTCAGCCAGTTCGCGCCAAAACCCAACGCCGTGGCGGCATGCAAAACCCCCATACAGACCGCCCCCGCCGAATAGACCTGTTCGGACAGGGGCACCTTGACCGTCGATTTCGGCACGCTGACCACCACAACCGCCAGATCAGCTTGGGCATATTGGGCCACAGACTTTGGGCGCTTGTCAGGGTCGGTGTTCAATTCCACAGCGCGGCGGGCCACAAGTCCGGCCAAGCGCTGCAAGGCCGGTTTGTGCAACACGATAAATCGCCAGGGCTCCAGCTTGCCATGGTCCGGCACACGGGCGGCAGCCTTCAGGATCAGTTCAACAAGCGCGCGGTCCGGCACCGGCAGGGTCAGGGTTCGCGCCGGATATGACCGGCGAGCGAGTAAAAACTCAAGGGCAGCAGGGATTTCGGCGGGCATAAGGCATCCTTTGGGCATCATCACGGCGCGAACCTAGTCATTCGGCCAGGCCAGCACCAGAGGGACATAACCGACAGCGCAAAAACGGCATGACAGGTCGCAAGCCGCCATTCACGTTGCAGCACTTGGGGTTAGCCCAACTACGGGGGCGGCGAAACGGGCAGACAATGGACGGCAATTTCGACTATATCATCGTGGGTTCGGGCTCTTCCGGTTCAGTTCTGGCCAACCGGCTGTCCGAAAACCCCAAAAACCGGGTCCTCGTGCTCGAAGCGGGGGGCACCGATCAGCGGTTCTTTGTGCAAATGCCGCTTGGCTACGGGAAACTTTTCTACGACCCGGCGGTCAACTGGATGTACAAAGCCGAACCCGATCCGGGGCTGAACGGGGCAAGCGACCACTGGCCGCGCGGCAAAATCCTCGGCGGATCGTCCAGCATCAATGCGATGGTCTATATCCGGGGGCACCACACCGATTACGACGATTGGGCAGCTTTGGGCAATACCGGCTGGGGCTGGGATGAGGTGCTGTCCGCCTACCGAGCGATGGAGGATAATGAAGCCGGATCAAATAGTTACCGGGGGCAGGGGGGGCCTTTGTTCATCACCTCGGGGGGGCGCGACACGCATCCGCTGGTGCAGCCATATCTGGCCGCCTGCGCTGCTGCCGGGCTACCCGGCACCGATGATTTCAACGGCGAAACCCAGGAAGGGGCCGGGCTTTATCAATTCACCATCAAAGGGCGGCGGCGCAATTCGGCGGCGCGGGCGTTTTTGCGACCGGCGATGAAACGGGGCAATCTGGCCGTGCTGACCGGGGCGCATGTCACGCGGATCCTGTTTCAGGGCAGGCAGGCCATCGGGGTCGAATACCGCAAGAATAATCAACTCCATCAGGCCCTTGCGGCCAACACGATCCTGTCCGGCGGGGCGATAAACACGCCGCAATTGCTGCAACTTTCGGGAATTGGCGATGGGGCGGCACTGCAAGCGCTTGGGCTGCAAACCCTGTATCACAACGCCAATGTGGGCGCGCATCTGAACGACCATCAGGGGCTGAACTACACCTACCGGATGACGGTGCCGACCTATAACGATATCCTGCGGCCATGGTGGGGCAAGTTGGCGGTCGGGCTGCAATGGGCGCTGGCCGGACGCGGGCCTTTGGCCAAGTCGATCAACCACGCGGGCGGATTTTTCCGCACGGACCCCATGCTTTCCCGGCCCAACATGCAGCTGTACATGCAGGCATTTTCCACGCTCTTGCCACGCAATGGCGAACGGCCAATCCTGACCCCCGATCCGTTTTCCGGCCTATCCATAGGGCTGTCGAACTGTCGGCCTACCAGCCGTGGGGGGATTACGCTCAAATCAGGCGACCCTTTCGAACACCCCCGGATCACCGTCAACGCCTTTTCGACCAACCACGATGTCAGCGAAATGCTGGACGCCGTCAAAATGGTTCGGCGTATCGCCGGGGCCAACCCGCTGAAATCCCTGATTGCCGAAGAGCTTCGACCCGGGCCAGCCGTGCACTCTGACGAAGACCTGATCGCCGATTTTCGCAGCCGGGCGGGAACGGTTTATCACCCCTCCTGCACTGCGCGGATGGGGCCGGACCCGGTGAGTTCGGTCATTGATCCGGCCTTGCGGGTGCATGGAATCCAGAATCTGCGGGTCTGCGATGCCTCGGCATTTCCCACTTTGCCGGGGGGCAACACCAATGCGCCGGCGATGATGCTGGGTTGGCGGGGGGCAGATATTATCAATTCTATCCAATAGCTTAACTGTCAATCGCCTTGATATACACCCTCGGGCAAATTCAGCGCGGCCGCCAGATCTCGGGCCTGGATCAGCGACAAGGTGATCTTGATCATCTGGCCAATCCGCGCATCAAATTGCTCGAAAGTGACGCAATCCTCAAAGGCGCAGACGGTCACATCCTCTTGCAGCGGGGCCGGAGCCTCATCTACCAGGGTGATGACGGTCGCGTCAAATTCGTGCTCAATGGTAAACATATCCGGATTTTACGGTGCGGCGGTAATTTCCACAAGCAATCACATGCCAATCGCGTGAGGGGGTCTGGCCGCTACGATCCAAGCTGCTACAACCCCCCCCTGACACAACCCGGAGTCGCCCTTTGATCCTGCGCCCGTTCTTGCTTATCCTGCTGTTGGCAGGTTGCGCCACTGGGGGTCCGTCGCGCGAGCGCGACACCATTCCGGCCCCCGCCAAGTCCGGTTTGCCGCTGACCGGGGCCGCCTTTGACCAGCGCGAACTGGCGCGGAACTTCATCACCGTGGTCAACGCAGTCGAGCCTGTTGCCGAGGCGCAATGTGTTGCCCGCAACCCCGGTGTGAATTGTGACTTTCAGATTGTCGTCGATGACCGGCCCGGCCAGCCGCCCAATGCGTTCCAAACCCTGGACGAGGCTGGCCGCCCGATCATCGCCTTTACTCTGGCGTTGATAGGCGATGTCCGAAACCCCGATGAGCTTGCCTTTGTGATGAGTCACGAGGCTGCCCACCACATCTTGGGGCACCTGGCACGGCAGCGGCAGAACGCGACTTTGGGGGCGCAGGTCTTTGGCTCACTGGCAGGCACGATCAGCGGCGGCAATGCAGAGCAGGTCCGCGCCGCGCAAGAGCTTGGGGCCGCCGTTGGAGCCCGCAGCTATTCCAAGGATTTCGAACTGGAAGCCGACGCTGTAGGCACCGAAATCGTTGCCGCCGCCGGGTTCAATCCCCTGCGTGGGGCAGAATTCTTCTTTCGCATCCCCGATCCTGGCAGCCGCTTTCTGGGGACCCATCCGCCCAATGCCGACCGTGTCGCCATCGTGCGCGAAACCGCCGCCCGACTGGGGTTCAACTAAGCCCTGAAAACGTGCCCATCGTGATCGCACCAAAAAAGCAGCCCGAGGCGACCAACACGAACCCATGCCAGATAGCATTTGAAAACTTCAGCGTTTCCCAGTTGAAAAAGATCACGCCAGCGGAATAAAGCAGGCCGCCGACGATAATCAGCGCTGTCGCGGGGATTGGCAGATTTTGCGCCAGTGACCAGATCAGCGTCAGGCTGAGCCAGCCCAAGACCAGATAAAGCAGTGGGGCAAGGCGGCCCGGCGTTGACCAGTAGAACAGCTTGGCCACCGCTCCGATCAGTGCCAGCACCCAGACCAGCCCCAACAAAACATAACCAAACCCCGACCCGATCATCACCACAAGTGGCGTGTAAGTCCCCGCAATCTTGAGGTAAATCGCAGCGTGGTCAATCCGGCGCAGGCCGGGCCGCAGGCGTTCCCACGGGGTCATGTGGTAACTGGCCGAGGCGACAAAGGTGGCGATCAAGGCCGCACCATAAACCGACACTGCGGCAATCTGGCCCGCCCCCGCCCAGAGCACGGCAAACACGACCAGCATCACAGACCCGGCGATTGCCAAAATCACGCCCAGCAGATGGATCAGTCCATCGGCAATCCGTTCTGAACGGGCAAAGGCGGGATAAGAGGTCATAGCTGTCATTTAGGTCGAAAATCCGGGTTGAAAACCATTCCGTTGGGTCACAGGATGGCTTGGCTTTGACCGCACCTTGCCGCATCTTTGTAAACACAACGTTAGCCGGGAAAAAAGAAACGGCAACTATGGGGGAAATCATGCTGCGCGAGCAACTTAACCGGGTCCGCCTGCGGGCGATCTGGTCCTGGCAAGGATTTATTCATGTCTGGCAGACGGAAGGCTCACTCAGCCAATGGATCATCGCCAACGCGGCCTCGGCCCTGCTGGCCTTTGTGCTGCCGCTGTCGGGCACCACGCGCGGCTTTTTGCTGATGGGCGGGATCATGATTCTGGCCGCCGAATGTATGAATACCGCGATCGAACGGGTCGTCGATGATATTTCCGAGGAACAGCGTGACCGGGCAAAACAGGCCAAGGATGCAGGCTCTGCTGGGGTGGCCGTCACAGCGGTGGCGGTAGGGGTGGCCTGGATTGGGGTGATCAGTTCACTGATCTGGTAGCGCTTTGTCCAGATAGCCAAACACCGGCATGATATCGGTAATATCAAGGGAAGAGTTGCGTCCCGGACCGACATGAAAATGCCCGCTTAACAGCAATGTGGCATAGCCATGCACGATCGACCAAAGCATCATCTCGGCCCGATGGCTGTTTTGACCAGCATTTCGCGCGCACTTCTGGCCCTAAGCCTGATCTGGGCGGGCTTTGACACAAGGCTGATCCAAGGCGACGCCAGCTGGGCCAAGCCACTTAAATTCGCGCTGTCCTTCGCCGTGCTGTTTGGCACATTGGCGCTGGCAGTGCCGCAGTTCAGCCCGGCGTGGCGGCAAGGGCGGCTGTTTCGGGTGCTGGGCCTGCTGTTGGCGGCCGCGATGATCCTTGAAATGGGGTATATGATCCTGCAGGCGGCCCAGGGGCAGGCCTCGCATTTCAACACCGGCACGCCGTTCACCGCGCTGATGTATGGGTTGATGGGGGTCGGCGCGGTGACTTTGGTTTTCTGCACAGGGGTCTTTGGCTGGGCCGCGTGGCGCGATAGCGGGGCCAATTTCGGCCCGGCCACGCCACGCGGCAGGGGGTAGCATGGGGCTTTGTCGGCTCCTGCGTTCTGACGCTGATCACAGCTGGCACGATGAGCAGTATGGCAGGGCATTATATTGGCACGCCGGGCCCCGATGTGGCCACGATCCCGTTGATGGGCTGGTCTGCCGCCGTGGGCGACCTGCGGCCCGCGCATTTTGTCGCCTTGCACCTGATGCAGGTCCTGCCGCTGCTGGGGCACTGGGTCGACCGGCACAGAGCGGCAGTGCGGACGATCCACATTGCAGCAGTGGCCTATTCGTTGTGCACGTTGGCACTTTCTGCCCAGGCGCTGATGGGTTTGCCCCTGATCCGGCTCTGATGTTCGAAAATGACAAATCCCGCGCCATTTGGGCGCGGGATTTGTCATTTCAGATTGGAAAAGTCTTACCCGCCCAACTACCGGCGCCGGTCGCGCCTTGCACTCATCGGCTGGAAGGCGACACCAACATGGGCCTCGCAATAGGGCTTGCCCTGTTGGACAGCCAAACCGCAAAACCAGAAATTATCCGTGGCCGGGTCACCGACCGGCCATTTGCAGGTCTTTTCGGTCAGCTCCATCAGGGTCAGCTTGCGGGCGGTCTTTTCGACCTCGTTGACCTTGGCCAACGCCTCGGGGCTGATCTCGTTCAGTGACGGCTGCGGCGGCAGGGGCTGGCCTGCGGGAATAATGGCACGACGGGCCGGGCTCATTACCGGCGGGGCCAGATCATCCTCGTCGTCGTCATCCTCGTCCGGCAGATCGGCCTGCTCTGGTTCGGCCAACTGCGGGGCGTCAGCCAGATCATCCGCTACCTCGGCATCGCGGCCGGGGGGCTTGGCGGCAGGTTTGTCACGCAGCGGCACCACTTTGGAGGGCGGAACCGGGGCAGGGGCCACCGGCCCGGCACCCACGCGGTTCGACAGACCCAAACGGTGCACCTTGCCGATCACGGCATTGCGGGTGACGCTGCCCAACTCCTTGGCAATCTGGCTGGCCGACTGACCCTCGCCCCACATCTTTTTCAGCGTCTCGACACGCTCATCTGTCCATGACATGGGCTTACCTCCGCTCCGGCGAAATTCTGGGCTTTCCCTGCCATGCCGGACTAGCCGGACGCAAGTGAGCATGGGAAAATTGTGCCCCCCACTGGTGCAGGCGACACGTTGAGATACAGCCTGTTGATCGCAAGATCAAGGGCAGAGCCGCATCTAAGTGTCGCGTCAGTTTGCCTATCTGGTCTGCCCGATTTCATCTTTCCAGTCTGATCATTTTCCCCTAAACACACCAGTATGACCGCGCATCTCAGCTTTCCCGTGATCCGACGCCGACGCTAAGCCCGTCTGCCGTCGCCCTGCGCCCTCTCTCCAAAATCGTTGACACATGACCCGTGCTCCGGCACGAACATGGCTAAGCTTAGGACATTGCCCATGATCCCCACGATCCTGCCCACCTACAACCGCGCCCCCCTGACCTTTGTTTCGGGGCAGGGGTCCTGGCTGACCACCGATGACGGGCGGCAAATCCTTGACCTTGGGGCCGGTATCGCGGTCAACTCCCTCGGCCACGCCAACCCCGACCTGATCGCCGCATTGACCGGGCAAGCGCAAAAGCTCTGGCATGTGTCCAACCTTTACCAAATCCCGGAACAGCAGCGGCTGGCCGATCTGTTGGTCGAACACACCTTTGCCGACACCTGCTTTTTCACCAATTCCGGGACCGAGGCCTGCGAACTCGCGGTCAAGATGGCGCGCAAATACTGGTATGACAAAGGCCAGCCCGAGCGGACCCGGATTCTCACCTTCGAAGGGTCATTCCATGGGCGCTCATCGGCGGGGATTGCCGCCGCAGGGTCCGAAAAGATGACCAAGGGCTTCGGCCCTCTGCTCCCCGGCTTTACCCAGCTGAAATGGAACGACCATGCGGCCGTTGATGCGGCAATCCGGCAACCCGATGTTGGCGCAATCCTGATTGAACCGGTCCAAGGCGAAGGCGGCATCCGGACCTTGCCCGACCAATGCCTCAAGGGCCTGCGCGATCTGTGCGATGAAACCGGCGTGCTGCTGATCCTGGACGAGGTGCAGTGCGGCATGGGGCGGACCGGCAAGCTTTTTGCGCATGAATGGGCGGGGGTCACGCCCGATATCATGATGGTCGCCAAAGGGATTGGTGGGGGGTTTCCGCTTGGCGCAGTGCTGGCCACCGAAAACGCGGCCAGTGGGATGACCGCAGGGACCCACGGGTCTACCTATGGCGGCAACCCTTTGGGGTGTGCTGTGGGGGCGAAAGTCATGGACATCATCGCCAATGACACATTTCTGGCCGATGTGAACCGCAAAGCCGGAACCTTCCGGCAAGCGCTTGAAGGTCTCGTGGCCTCGCATCCCACCGTATTCAGTTCGGTGCGCGGGACCGGCCTGATGCTGGGGCTGAAATGCGCCGCACCGAACACCGCTGTCGTCAAGGCGGGCTACGCCGCTGGCGTGCTCACCGTGCCCGCCGCCGACAATGTGATCCGGCTGCTGCCGCCCCTGAACATCAGTGATGCCGATATCACCGAGGCGCTCAGACGGCTGGATCAGGCCGCCACGCAGGTCAGCGCCGATGCCACCTGACTACACATTCCGAAAGCTTACCCGCAGCGACATGGCGCTGTTTCACCACTGGTTGGAACAGCCGCATATGGGCGGCTGGTGGGCGGACGGAGCGACCGAATGGGCAAGTCGTGAAGCCGAAATCGAAGCGAACCTGACGCATGACAGCCCTCGGGACATGCGAATTGTCGAACTGGCGGGACACCCTTTCGCCTATATTCAGGATTACGACGTCCATGCCTATGCCATGCCGCAATGCGCCGACCTGCCTGCCAAATCCCGCGCAATGGACAGCTTTCTGGGCGACCCGGCCTACTTGGGGCAAGGCCACGGTTCCGGCTTCCTCCGCGCCCGCGCGACGCAGCTTTTGGCACAGGGGGCACCGCTGATCGCCGTTGACCCCGACGCTGCCAACAGCCGTGCCATCGCCGCCTATACCCGTGCCGGGTTCAAACCACTGTACATCCGCGACAGTGAAGACGGCAATCCTGTACAGGTGATGACCCTCACGCCTTAACCCGGTCCTTCATATTCTTTTGGCCATAAATATCCCGGGGTCCGGGGCAGAGCCCCGGGACTCCTCATTACAGAGCATCCTATGAACCACTTCCTCGACATCAACAAAACCAGCCCCGCCGACCTGCGGGGCATGATCGACACAGCGCGCTCGATCAAAGACGCCCGCAACAACCGGCCCAAAGGGGCGCCCGACGACGATCAGCCGCTGGCGGGGCGGATGGTGGCGCTGATCTTTGAAAAACCCTCGACCCGGACCCGGGTCAGCTTTGACGTCGGCGTGCGGCAAATGGGCGGCCAAACCATGGTCCTGTCCGGCACTGACATGCAACTGGGGCATGGCGAAACCATCGCCGATACGGCGCGTGTGCTCAGCCGCTATGTCGACCTGATCATGATCCGCACCTTCGAAGAACAAACCCTGCTCGACATGGCCGAACATGCCACTGTCCCGGTGATCAACGGGCTGACCAACCGGACCCATCCCTGCCAGATCATGGCCGATGTGATGACGTTCGAGGAGCACCGGGGGCCGATACGGGGCCGCAAGGTCGTCTGGTCCGGCGACGGCAACAACGTGTTCGCCAGCTTTGCCCATGCCGCCGGTCAATTCGGCTTTGACCTTACGTTCACCGGCCCCGAAACGCTGGACCCTGAACCCGGTTTCCTGGCCGAGGCCCGGTCCAAAGGGGTGCAAATCACCATCGAACGCGACCCGCACAAAGCGGTGCTCGGGGCCGATCTGGTGGTCACCGATACCTGGGTTAGCATGCACGACCCGGTCTCGGCCCGCGAACGGCGACACAACCAGCTGCGCGGCTATCAGGTCAACGA
>JANOMH010000296.1:0-2752 GCA_031420215.1 Rhodobacterales bacterium
GAATGCCGATATGCCCGGCTGAACCATAGCTGATGATGTTGCCGCGCAGTTCGGCATCCTCGGCAGCCATGTCGATCCCCAGCCGGAAGTCATTGGGCACATTGTCCGAAAAATCCGCACAGTCGATGGTGCAGTTGACCACCCGAGATTGGGACGCCAGCGAATTTGGCACGCCTGCGATATCATTGTTGACGATAACCCCGGCCACGGCCCCCCGGATGGTGCAGCCAGATACCTCGATCCGCCCGATCCCATCGTCCATGCCGATCCCGAACAGCCCCGGTGCCCCGTTCACCCGGCCAAGGGTCAGCACGCAGTCGCGCACCACGATGTCGGCAGATCGCAGGGTCGCCAGAATGCCGACCAGGGCAAAGGTGATCCGGCAGTTCAGCACGGAAACATCCGTGGCCGTGCTCAGCCGCAGTGCGATCCCAATTTCTTCGGCACCGGACAGAAAATCACAGTCCGAGATGACCACATCCTCGACCCCGGTCAGGTCCAGTAATCCGCCGCCGGTGATCGGCAAATCATCGCCCAGAAAGGCAATCGTATGGATGCGCAGGCGCATCACCGGATTGGCCGCCGTTCCGGTAACAATCAGCGCCGGACTACCACCGGGGGCGCGGACGGTCACACCCTTGGCCTCGCCATGAATAGTCACATTCGACAGGGTCAGCAGCAGGGGTTGCGGCAAAACATGCTCGCCGGGTTTCAGGCAGATGCAGCCACCTGCAGGCGGCAGTTGGTCAATCGCCGCCTGAATGCTTTCGCCCGGCAGGACCACAAAGGTGCAGCAGCAGACCTCGTCGGGGTTGATCGGATTGCGACAATCCTCGACCGGGTCCTGAAACCCCAGCGCATCGCCTTCGACGACGGCAAGCCGGGTATAATGGTGATGAATGCCCGCCGGGGGGGCCGCGCTCAGGTTATCGATGGTGCCGGTCACCGCCCGGGCGCGGAAAATCCAGTGATCCCCGACCCGGACCTTTTGCGGCCCGGCGGCAAAGCCGATCTGGATGGCAATCCCGGCCTCAAGTTCGACAAACTCGCCCGGCGGCGGGGCGGGAAATACGCCGGGGCCAGTGGCATCGGTCAGATCCGCCAGAACCGCCCCGCCCGAAGCGCGCGCGACCCCGGATTGATCCCAGCGGATGATCCGCAGATTGAAATCGGGGTCGGGCACATTGTTGGCATCGGTGGGAAAAGTCCCTGCCGGAATCGCCCCCTGCAAGGTCAGCACGTTTGTCGCCGGGTCCGCTGTCGCCACCATCCGCATCAGGCCGGGGGTGCCGGCAAATTCCATCCGGTCATCGATCAGCTCGATCCAGTCACCGGGCACAAAGCCGTGCACATCATCGCGGGCCACTTCGGCCACGGTGATCTGGGTCGCGCTGTCGATGCTGCGCACCCTTGTGCCGACCGAGGCATTGGTGCGCGACCATTTCAGCAAGACCCGGCCGTCAGCGGCCAACCCGTGGGTTTCGACCCGGTAGGTCCGGTTTTCGGTGGTGCGCAACTGCTGGCCCGGCGGAATTTCGCAGGGGTTGTCAGGGTCAGTGACCGGCACCAGCAGATTGCTCAGCCGGATAGTCGAGGGCGCGATGATCGCGGGCCAGCCCGCAATTGCATCATCCGGCGTCGCACAGGTCACGTCATCCGCAACCCCCAGCGTGCGCACCTGCCAGAAGGTCTGACTGCGGCCCGCCGTATCAACGCCCACTGCCGGTTCGACCAGACTGGGGTCTTTCAGATGGTTCACCTCGCGCCGCCAGACATCCAGATAGGCGATGACATCACCATCCGCCGGGTTGGGTTGCACGGCATCCGGCAAATACGGCTGTTGATCAAACGGCACCGAAGTGACCGACCGCAACTCGGCATGAGCGGCGTCAAAGCCGACCGTACCACCCAGCGCGGCAGTCAGCCCATGGTTTTCGGCCAGAAGTCCATCGACATACATCCGGCCCACACCGATCAGCAGCCCGCCGCCGCCCAGCGTGATCTGAAAGCTTTCGGGCAGCCCCGCCGGATAACCCGCCTGCCCGACAAGATCCATCGTCTCGACCCGCCAGCGCCGGTCCCGCGCCTCGGCGGCTTCGTTCTGCTCGGAATCGAGCGTGAGCTTGCCTTGCGCGATCAGCAGGTCGCTGTGATTGTCACGCGGATCGAAAGTTTTGCCTGAAATATCCAGTGTCATGAAATCATCCTCCGATCAGGTCTAAGTCTCAAAAATCACCCCGGCCTGCAGGCCGACGGGCAGGTATTCGTCCAGTCGCAGCAACAGATTGGCCAGTCGCTGCGGCGCAAAAAGCTTGTGGTAGGCCCCCATCTCACCGTCGTCATCGGCTCCGGTCGCAATCCCGGGAAAGCCCCCCGATGACAGTTGCAGATAGGCGGGCCGCCCGTACCGGCGGTCATTGAACAGTGGTTGCGCCCAGGCCTTTTGGGCCAGGGGGGCCAGGTCAGGCAGGCAGCGGTGCCGGCGCGGGGTCACCGCATCGGGTGGGGTGACGCTGAACCGGACACAGCCGATTTGCCGCCGCTCGGCCCGGACCGGGCTGGTCCATGTGTCACCGGGGGCCAGAGCTGCATCAAGGATACAGTTCGAAATCAGCGGCATCGCATGGGCATGGATCTTGCCGATCACGGTGCTGTCGATGGCCTGCAAGGTGCCGCCCACGCTGTTGCCATCCAGCCCGGCAAAGGCCACGTTATCGCGGGCACTGGCGTCGATGATGCAATCCTCGACCGT
>JANOMH010000297.1:0-15863 GCA_031420215.1 Rhodobacterales bacterium
TCTTATGTATGCAACTATAGTTATTATGTCTATACATAAGGGAACCGCCGATGATTTTTGCAGACCTCGCCCTTTTGGGTGACCAATGGGCCAATCAGGTGCGGGTCGGCGTCGTCGATGGGGTGATTACGGCTGTCGTGACTGATACAGAGCCGCAGCCGGGTGATCTGCTGGTGTCAGCCCTGCTGCCCGCATTATCCAATCTGCACAGCCATAGCTTCCAGCGGGCCATGGCCGGGATGACCGAACACCGCGTCGCCGGGCGGGACAGCTTTTGGACATGGCGCGACCTGATGTACCGGTTCATGAACCGGCTGACCCCGGAGCAGATCGAAGCTATCGCCGCACTGGTTTTCATGGAGATGCAAGAGGCCGGTTTTGCGGCTGTGGGTGAGTTTCACTATGTCCATCATCAGACGGGCGGTGCAGCCTATGCTGATCCCGCCGAACTGTCGGCGCGCATATTTGCGGCTGCTGCGACGACTGGTATCGGCCTGACGCATTTGCCAGTCTTGTATACCTACGGCGGCGCGGGGGCGCAGCCGCTGGCGGCTGGACAGCTGCGGTTTGGCAATACGGTCGATCAGTTTGCCAGATTGCTGGATGCGGTGCGGGCTCGGTCAGCCCATTTGCCGCCAGATACCAAAGTTGGCATTGCCCCACACTCTCTGCGGGCTACAAACCCCGCCGATCTGGGTCGGGTGCTGAACCTGGTCCATGATGGCCCGGTCCACATTCATGTCGCTGAACAACCCAAGGAAGTGGCTGACGTGGCTGACTGGTTGGGGGCGCCGCCGGTGCAATGGTTGTTGGATAATACTCCAATCAACGCCGCGTGGTGTGCGATCCATGCCACCCACATGACCAGGGCTGAAACCGCGCGGCTGGCGCAAAGTGGCGCAGTGGCGGGGCTATGCCCGATCACTGAGGCCAACTTGGGGGATGGGCCGTTTGACGGGCCGGGCTGGTTGCGCGCCGGGGGTCGGTTCGGGATCGGGTCGGATTCCAACGTGCGCATATCCCTGACCGAAGAATTGCGGACGCTGGAATACTCGCAGCGCCTGCGCGACATCCGGCGCAACATCATGGTCGAACCGGCAGGGTCTGTCGGGCAGTCGCTGTATCTGGGGGCGGCGACCGGGGGCGCACAGGCGCTGGGGCGCAAAGCCGGGCAGGTCGCGCCGGGGTATCTTGCCGATCTGGTTGCCATTGACCTGACCCATCCCAGCCTGTGTGCGCTGCGGCCTGATCAAATTCTTGACGGGCTGGTCTTTGCTGCATCCGATACGGTGGTCACCGATCTGTGGTCTGCCGGGCGGCATCAGGTCCGACATGGGCGGCATATCCATCATGACGCGATTGTGAAAGGCTGGCAGCTGGCAGTGAAAGCGCTGATGGCGGCGATGTGATCAGGCCATGGGGCGCAAAGTGACCAAAAGCCCATGCGCGCCCTGGCCCAAGCCGATCCGCCCCTGCGTGCCAAAGGCAAAGCTCATCGGTTCGACTGGCGCTCTGTCAATCAACACCGAACCAGCCAGCACCAGAAATCCGGTTTGCCCCCGCTCTGGATCAATGCGCTGCGGTCCCTGCACCAGCTGTACTTCTGCCGCCACGCGGGTTGCATCGAAAATCACATTCAGGTCGCGGATCGGACCATTGATCAGCCGCCCTTCGATTTGCAATTCACCGGAAAACCGCAACGGAGTGGCCAGGCGGGCCCGCATGACGTCGCCGGGCGCATGCAAATCAATCCCGTCGCCCTTTATCACCGTCAAAATCCGGGTCAGCCCGTCAAACCGGGAAAACGGGCCGTCAGAGGCAACATCGGCGATACTTAACCGCCAAATCAGTGCCCTGGCATCTTTGCGCTTTGCGATTTCCCGGGTCAGGCCACCGCCGTTTTTCCAGGTCGTGGCGGGGAGCGTATCGATATTGATGACCTTGAACATCGCCCGATCCTTGCAATATGTGCTGATCTATTCTTATTAAAGGCAGACATAATCAACAATGGACCCCTCGTGACAGAGAAAACCACATTTCGCGACGTCAAAGCTGCGATCCTGCATCGCATTACATCAGGCCCATGGGGTCCGGGCACATTGCTGCCGGGAGAGGTAGAGCTGTCGCAGGAATTTGGTTGCTCGCGCGCCACGGTCAACCGGGCGATGCGCGAGGTAAACGAGCTGGGGTTGCTGGACCGGCGGCGCAAGGCTGGCACGCGGGTGCGGTTGGCCCCGCTGCGGCAAGCCCGGTTCGAGATTCCGCTGGTCCGGGCAGAGGTTGAAACTGCCGGGGCGGTTTATCGCTATGCCTTGGTCCAGCGCGAAACCGTGGTCGCCCCGGATTGGCTGCGCGCCCGGATGAATACTGCGCAAAGCGATGCGATGCTGCATCTGATCTGCATGCATTACGCCGATGGAATGCCCTATCAGCTTGAGGATCGCTGGATCAATGCCGCCGCCCTGCCACAAGTGCGCGAGCAGAGTTTTGCGGCGATTGGCCCGAATGAATGGCTGATCGCGACCGTGCCGTTTTCACAGGTCGAGATCAGCTTTCTGGCCATTGCCGCCGATCCGGTGACCGCCAGCCATCTGGGCCTGGCTGCCGGAGAGCCGGTATTCAGTGTCGAGCGGACGACATGGTGGCAAGGGGCCGCGATCACCCATGTCCGGCTGAACTACCAGCGTGGACACCGGATGACAGCGCGGTACTAGGGCGTAGGGCGTAGGTCGGACAGCTTTGTCCGACTCCCCTTCCCTACCTCGGGCTTCGCTTCGCCAATATCCGCTGCAATGTCCGCCGATGCATGCTCAGCCGCCGGGCGGTTTCGCTGACGTTCCGGTCGCATAGCTCGTACACCCGCTGGATATGCTCCCACCTGACCCTATCCGCGCTCATCGGGTTTTCCGGCGGTGGGGGCAGTTCGTTTTTCAATGCCAATAGGGCATGGGTGACGTCATTGGCGTCTGCAGGTTTGGACAGATAGTCCGTCGCCCCAAACTTCACAGCCGCCACCGCCGTCGCAATTGCTCCATATCCGGTCAGCACCACGATTCGCGCATCTGGCCGCCGGTCGCGCAGGGTTTCGACCACATCGAGCCCGTTCCCATCTTCAAGCCGCAGATCGATCACGGCATAAGCGGGCGGGCGGGCGGTGGCGATGGTTTTACCTTCGGCCACCGATCCGGCCAGTTCCACAATAAAGCCGCGCTTTTCCATGGCCTTGCCCAGACGGGTCAGAAACGCCTGATCATCATCGACCAACAAAAGCGATTTATCCGGTCCCAGATCGTAGCTGTGCGTTTCCAAAGGGCTGTCCTTTCAGTCGACAACCCTGAGGTAGTCCGAACCGGGCCGTTGGTCAATTCGCAGCGGCCGCAACAAAACAGGCAGTCCGGTCAGCTACGGCCTGCGCAGTATCGTCGCGCTGAAAGAAATCCATGAATCCAAGGCCAGGCAGGACCAGATAGCTGAAAGTGGAATGATCCATCAGATAGAATTCGGGGTCACCCTCTTGTTTGCTGTAATAGGTCCGGTAGGCGGTGGAGGCAGCAGCGACTTGTTCGGCGCTGCCGGTCAGCCCGATCATCGCATCACCGAAGTTATCGGTGTACTGCGCCATCACCTCTGGCGTGTCCCGCGCGGGGTCAATGGTAATGAAAACCGGGGTGGCACTGATCCCCATGGTGGCCAGCAAGTCAACCGCATCGGCATTGCGGGCATTGTCCAGCGGGCAGACATCGGGGCAGAACGTATAGCCGAAATACAGAATACTGGGCTGGGTGATCACTTCCGCGTCGGTGACAGTCGCCCCGGCCTCATCAACCAAAGTAAATGGACCACCGATATCCCCCCCCGCCACCTGTCCACCGCGACAGGCAGCAAAGGCATCGGCGGGTTGGCGGATTTGAGTGATCACATAGGTGCCGCCGATCAGTGCGGCGATGACTGCAGCCCCGCCTGTTGCCAAAAGCTTGTCCATGCTGTTCCTCTTGTCCCCACCTTGTTGGTCGCATTGATCCGACAGGCTTGGCCAAATAACAATGGCTCAGAATGGCGCAGGGTCAAATCATGGCGGTTTCAGAACTTGAGATGTTTCAGGACCAGCAGCGCAGCAACTGGGTGCGCTTGCGGACGCTTGTTACCTTACGTTGGTTCGCCATCAGCGGCCAGATTATCGCGGTGCTCTGCGCTATCCTGATCTTTGGCCTGCGGTTCGAAGTGGGATTGGTTGCGATGACCATCGGCGCATCGATTTTGGGCAACCTGTTTTCGTCGTTCCTGTATCCCAAAACCAAACAGCTGTCCGAACGAGAGGCCGCCGCAACGCTGGGCTTTGACATTCTGCAACTGGGCGTTCTGCTTTATCTGACCGGCGGCCTGAACAACCCGTTCGGGCTGTTGATGCTGGCCCCGGTGACAATTGCGGCGACCGTCCTGCACCTGCGCAGCACTGTGGTCACCGGCATTCTGGCTATCGTCATCATCACCGGACTTAGCCAGATTTACCTGCCGCTTTACGCCCCGAACGGCGAGCCGCTGATGCTGCCCGAGCTGTTTTTGTTCGGAGTCTGGCTGGCTTTGGTCATCGGGGTTGTGTTTCTGGGCATTTATGCCCGGCAGGTCACGACCGAGATGCACACGATGGGCGAGGCTTTGCTCGCCACCAGGCTGGCCCTGGCCCGAGAGCAAAAGCTGACCGATCTGGGTGGCGTCGTTGCCGCCGCCGCGCATGAATTGGGCACTCCTTTGGCCACGATCAAGTTAGTTTCGACTGAGTTGATGGATGAATTGCGGGGGCAAACAGCACTTTATGACGATGCCGCCTTGATTGGAGAACAGGCTGACCGCTGCCGGGATATTCTGCGTTCAATGGGACAGGCGGGCAAAGACGATTTGCATCTGCGTCGCGCCCCGCTGGAAACCGTCTTGCGTGACGCTGCCGAGCCTCATCTAAATCGGGGAAAATCGGTGGATTTTGCGATCAGGCCAGATACTGGACAGGGCAGCCGCCAGCCCGAAATCATGCGCCGCCCGGAAATCATTCATGGCATTCGCAATCTGATCCAGAATGCAGTCGATTTTGCCCGGAGTGCAGTGAAAATCGAGGTGCATTGGTCAGAGTCAATCATCTCGGTCCGCATCGAGGATGACGGGCCGGGCTTTCCGCCCAGTGTGATAGAGCGAATCGGTCTGCCCTTTGTGCATGGCCGCAGACAGGCCGTGGGGCGTCCGGGTTACGAGGGGATGGGGCTTGGATTGTTTATCGCCAAGACTTTGCTGGAGCGAACCGGAGCAACGCTTAGCTTTGCCAACGCTGGGGCGGGCATAGGCGGGGCGGGTTCTGGCGGCGCAATTATTGGGGTCATTTGGCCACGGAATATGCTTGACCCGGATCTTGGGGCTGTGGCGGGGCCGCTTGGAATCAATCCGCCCATTGTCGCTTAAGGTTGTCCCTTAACACTCAATTAACCATTCCCTCGCAAGTTGTGAAAACCTCTTGCTGGAGAGTCGCGCCAAAATGCCGCTAACGTCCGGGATCATTATTTTTTTTGTCACAAGTGTTTCTGTTGTTTCGGCGGGAATCATCGTGATGTTTGTGACCTACTTTAACTCAGCCCGCCGACAAACGGCCCGCATGCTGATGCGCGAAAGCGAGGCGAGCACGGTTTTTCTGTTTGATGGCGATTGGTTGATGGATGCCACCGCCTCTGCCCGGCAGCTTTTGGGCCGCAAAGACCCGCGCGTCACTGACCTTGATGCCGTGTTTGCCCTGCTGGCCCGCCGCTTCCCAGACCTGCGGGAACGGTTGGCCGGGCTGACCACCTCTGGCCGGGTCATCGTTTCTGCGCCCGAGCAATCCGGGATCATTGAGGCAGAAGTTTGGGACGGCCTGATGCGCCTTACCATTCGCCACCAGACCACCGAAAGCGCGCCGTTACAACGATTGGCGATCGAGGCGATCGAGGACGAGCTACAGACCTTGCGCAGTATTGGCGAGGATGCCCCACAGCTGATCTGGAAACAGGATGACGCGGGCACGATCACCTGGGCCAACCGTGCCTATTTAGGCCTTGCCGACCGGATCAACCCGATTCCCGAAGGGTCCGAGGCGGCTTGGCCTCCTGGGCTGTTGTTTACCGAAGCGGGGCCGACCCCAGATGCCGCCAAACCACTGGTCCGACGGCATGCGCTCCGGGTGCCTGGTCAGTCGCAAGAGCAGTGGTTCGAGGTGACAAGCATGCGTCGGGGTGCCGAAACGCTGCATTTCGCAGTGGATGCCAACGGCATTGTGAGGGCGGAACAGGCGCAGAAAACCTTTGTGCAGACACTGACAAAAACGTTCGCGCATCTGTCTATCGGTCTGGCCATCTTTGACCGGCAGCGCCGGTTGGTGCTGTTCAACCCCGCTTTGCTTGACCTGACTGGCCTGCCGATCACCTTCCTCAGTGCCCGGCCTTTGGTGCATTCGGTGTTGGACCGGTTGCGTGACAT
Source organism: Rhodobacterales bacterium (assembly GCA_031420215.1). Lineage (GTDB taxonomy): Bacteria > Pseudomonadota > Alphaproteobacteria > Rhodobacterales > Rhodobacteraceae > JANOMH01. The sequence goes on from JANOMH010000297.1 coordinate 6,496, forward strand.
GAACATGCTGCCCGAGCCCAAGAATTATGCCAGCTGGCGCGAGCAGGTGTCCGCGCTAGAGGCTGCAGCGACCAGCGGCACCTATTGTGAAACGTGGAACCTGCCCGGCGGGCGAACCTTTCGGGTGACCGGGCGGCCACATCCCGATGGGGCAATTGCGTTTTTGTTCGAGGATATCAGCGCCGAAGTGTCCCTGACCCGGCATTTCCGACAGGAGATCGAAACCGCCCAGTCCGTCATCGACAGTCTGGAAGAAGCGATTGCGGTATTCTCGTCATCGGGCACGCTGACGTTGAGCAATGCAGCCTATACCAAATTCTGGGGCCCCTCTGCCGATGCGATGACCGAAGTTTGCCTGCAGGACGAACTGCTGCGCTGGCAGGACCGTTGCGCCTCTACTCCGGTTTGGGCCGATTTGCGCGGCTTTGTCGAAGGGTATGGGGAACGGGCCGAATGGTTCGAAGATGTGTTGCTGGAAAACGGCCAGTCGCTGTCCTGCCGCATTACGCCGCTACCGCATGGAACCACCCTGGTCGGGTTCATACCGGGCCCGGTTGTGCCCTTTGAACGGCCGGTCAGGCCCTTGCCCGATCACCCATCTGGCCTGCACGAACCGTCAGAGCCGCAGTTCCGCCACAAACCGATGGGGGTTCTTGTGGCATCTGCCTGATTTGCCTTGCGGGCCACAGCCAAGGCCATAGTTTGGCTGTATGAGTTTCGCGCCCCCCCCCCTGATCCTGCCCACCGAAGGCCATACCGCCGCTTTCGCCCGACGCCTTGCGCCGCTGCTGCGCGCAGGGGATACGCTGCTGCTGTCTGGGCCAATCGGGGCTGGAAAATCGTTCTTTGCCCGCGCCTTGATCCGGGCGCGGCTGGGAAATCCGGTCGAAGAGGTGCCCTCGCCCAGCTTCACATTGGTCCAGACCTATCAGGCAGAAGGGGTCGAGATCTGGCATTGCGACCTGTATCGGCTGACTTCTGCCGCAGAGGTGTGGGAACTGGGGTTAGAGGAAGCGTTTGTGCAGGCGATTTGCCTGATCGAATGGCCGGACAGGTTGGGCGATCTGATCCCACTGGGTGCGTTGTGGCTGACTTTTGCGGCCAATGCTGATGATCACACGTTGCAATTGCGCGGCCCGAATGAGTGGGCCAATCGGCTTGGTGGTTTGATTGTCTGACCGCATCGACAAGTTCCTGACCGGGTCTGAATTTGAACGCTGGACGCAGGTCCGCTTGGCCGGCGATGCGTCAAGCCGCCTCTATACCCGCCTGGTCGGACCACAGGGCCAATCAGCGATAATGATGGATACTCTGCCGGATCAAGCAGAGTCGCTGGCCGGGTTTTTGCGAATCGGCACGCATCTGGCACAAGCCGGCCTTTGCCCACCCAAGACTCTCTTAGCCGATACAGGCGCGGGCCTGCTGGTGATCGAGGATCTTGGACCGCTCCATTTCGCTGATTGGCTTATGGAACATCCAACCGACGAAACACTGCTCTATGCCGCCGCAATTGATGTGCTCGCCAAGGTGCAGCGGCATCCGCCGCCCGAGGGCTTAATTGCGCTTACCCCCACGCATGCCGCCCAAATGATCAGCCCCTTGACGGAATGGTATGCGCCAAACGCGCCGTTGGAGACACTGGTTGCCGCATTGGAGCAGGCCTTGCTGCGCCACGCTCCGGTGGCGGATTGCCTGTCTTTGCGCGATTTTCATGCCGAAAACCTGATTTGGCGTGGCGCAGAAACCGGGTCCGACCGGGTCGGGCTGCTGGACTTTCAGGATGCAGTTCTGGCCCCGCCGGAATATGACCTTGCCTCTTTACTGCGCGATGCCCGGCGCGATGTGTCGCAAGACTTGTGCGACACGATGATCCTTCGGTTTGCAAACCTGTCTGGCCGCGACCCCGTCAAAACCCGCGCCGCTTTCGCCTGCCTCAGCGTCCAGCGCAATCTGCGGATTTTGGGCATTTTCGCCCGGTTGGCCCGACGGGATGGAAAACTGCGCTACCTCGACCTGATCCCCCGTGTCTGGGGACATATCCAGCGTGATCTGGCGCATCCGGCGATGGCTGAACTTGCGCCGCTGATTGCAGCTTATATTCCGGCCCCCGCATGACCCCGCAAGCGATCATGATCTTTGCAGCCGGGCGGGGGACCCGGATGGGAGCCTTGACCGATACCCAGCCCAAGCCGCTGGTCCCGGTGGGCGGGCGGGCACTGATTGATCATGCGATGGACCTGACGGCTGATATCAGCCCACTGACCCGTGTGGTGAATACGCATTACCTGGCCCCGATGCTTAAACATCATCTGGCCGGACAAGGCGTGTTGTTTTCGGACGAGCCGGAGCTACTGCTGGAAACCGGCGGTGGGCTGCGGCAGGCGCTGCCTCTGCTCGGTCAAAATCCGGTTTTCACCTTGAACAGTGACGCAATCTGGCGTGGGCCGAACCCGTTGACCCTGTTGGCGGACAGCTGGGATCCTGCCCGGATGGAGGCGCTTTTGCTGCTGGTGCCGCCAGAGCGGGCGCTGGGGCATACCGGGAAAGGGGATTTCCTGCTGGGACCAGATAGCAAACTGACCCGAGGGCCGGGGTTCATCTATCCGGGCGCGCAGATTTTGCGGACCGAAGGGCTCGCCGATATCCCGCAGGCAGTATTTTCGCTGAACCTGCTGTGGGATCAGATGGCTGCGCGCGGCGGGCTTTACGGCATTCCCTATCCCGGCCAATGGTGCGATGTTGGCCGTCCCGAGAGCATCCCCCTGGCCGAGGCTTTATTGCGCAGTGCCCCTGTTTCCTGACACCCCCGCGCCCCGCTTGTTCGGCCTGCCCCCCGGCGCCGATTTCGCCCGGATCGTGGTGCAAGGGCTGCTGCGTCGGATGCAGGATCAGCCGCCCGAGGCATTGGCGCGGGTGACGCTGTATGTGAACACCCGGCGGATGCAACGCCGGGTCAGAGAGATTTTCGATGCTGGCCCAGCACGGTTGCTGCCCCGTATCCGGCTGATCACCGATCTGGCCCTTGACCCCATCGCCAGTGACCTGCGTCCGCCGGTCGCCCCGCTGCGGCGGCGGTTGGAACTGTCGCGGTTCATGGGCCAGTTGCTTGACGCGGAGCCCGACCTTGCGCCACGTGCAGCGCTGTTTGATCTTTCCGACAGTCTTGCCAACCTGCTGGACGAAATGCAGGGAGAAGGGGTGTCGCCCGACCGGATTGCAGCCCTTGATGTGACCGACCTGTCGGGGCATTGGGAACGTTCGCTGAAATTCCTGCGCATTGTGCAGCGGTATTTTGGCGACACGACCGAGGCCCCGGATCAGGAGGCGCGGCAGCGGCTGGTGATTGAACGGCTGGTAGCCACTTGGGCCATCAAACCGCCAACGGACCCGATCATTGTGGCCGGTTCGACCGGATCGCGGGGGGCTACAGCCCTGTTTTTGCAGGCCGTCGCCCGGTTACCGCAGGGCGCAGTTATCCTGCCGGGCTTTGATTTCGATCTGCCTGACCCAGTGTGGGACGCATTGACCGAGGCTTTGACCGGCGAGGATCACCCGCAATTCCGGTTTCGCCGACTGATCGATGCGTTGGGCGTCACCAGCACCGATGTGCAAGGGTGGGAGGCCGCGGAACCACCCTGCCCCGCCCGTAACCGGCTGATTTCATTATCCTTGCGCCCCGCGCCTGTCACCGATCAATGGTTGCGCGAAGGGCCGCTTTTGGGCGACCTCACCGCCGCCACACAGGATCTGACGCTGGTGCAGGCCCCCTCGCCGCGCCAAGAGGCCGAGGTGATTGCCCTGCGTTTGCGTCAGGCAGTGGCGGATGGTGTGACGGCGGCGCTGATCACGCCAGACCGGATGCTGACCCGACAAGTGGCCGGCGCCCTTGACCGGTGGAACATCGTGCCCGATGACAGCGCGGGCCTGCCGTTGCCATTGTCGCCGCCGGGGCGGTTCTTGCGGCAGGTGGCCGATCTGTTTGGCACGCAACTGACCGCCGAGGCGCTGTTATCGCTGCTCAAGCATCCGCTGTGTCACTCTGGTGCGGCCCGCAATCTGCATCTGCTTGCCACCCGCGATCTGGAACTTGAGCTGCGCCGCAATGGACCGCCATTTCCGACAAGCGCCAATTTGCGGGCATGGGCGGGCAAAGCGAACAAGCATCAGGACTGGGCAGAGTGGTTGGCGGGTTTGATTGCTACCCCCGGCACCCTTGCTGACATTCCACTATCGGATCATCTGACGGCTCATCTGACCCTTGCTCAGTCTCTTGCTGCCGGGCCCGGCCAATCTGGCAGCGGCAGGTTGTGGGACGAGGCCGCTGGCCGCGAGGCCAAGCGTGTGTGTGACCTGATCGCGCTTCATGCCGATGCCAGCGGCCCGCTGTCACTGCGCGACTATGTGGCCCTGTTCAATGCCATTCTGAATGGGGCCGAGGTGCGCAATCCGGATGTTGCCCATCCACAAGTGCTGATTTGGGGCACACTTGAGGCGCGGGTGCAGGGCGCGGATCTGATCATTCTGGGCGGCATGAACGACGGCACATGGCCCGAAACCCCGAAGCCTGACCCTTGGCTGAATCGGGTCATGCGGCAAAAAGCGGGTCTGTTACTGCCCGAACGGCGCATCGGTCTGTCGGCGCACGACTACATGCAAGCTGTTGCGGGCAAGGAGGTCTGGATCACGCGGTCGGCCCGGTCGGATGACGCGGAAACCGTCGCCTCGCGCTGGATCAACCGGTTGACCAACCTGCTCGATGGATTGCCGGATCAGGACGGGCCTGCTGCCTTGGCCGCCATGAAGGCGCGCGGTGATGTATGGCTGGCTAAGGCGGCGCTGATTTCTGCGCCAGATGACAGGGTTGCTGCGGCAAAGCGTCCGTCGCCCCGGCCCCCGGTTGCAGCGCGACCCAAACGACTGTCGGTGACCAAGATCAAGACCTTGATCCGCGACCCCTATGCGATTTATGCCGAATTTGTGCTGGGCCTGCGAGAGCTTGACCCGCTGACCCCGATGCCGGATCCGCCGCGGCGCGGGATTATCCTGCATAGTGTAATGGAGCAGTTCAGCCGGGCGAAAATCCGGCCTGATGCGCCCGGCGCGCGGGCACAGCTGATGCAGATCGCGGCAAAAGTGCTGGCCGAGGAATGCCCTTGGCCCACTGTGCGCAAACTTTGGCTGGCCCGGATCGACCGCGTTGCCGATTGGTTCCTGATGACCGAAATTACCCGACAAGCCCTTGGCCAACCAACGCTTTTTGAAGGTAAGGGAGAGGTCACGCTGGGTAGCATGGATTTCACTTTATCCGCTAAAGCCGACCGTTTCGACCTGACCCCGGATGGTCGGGTGATCATTTATGACTACAAGACCGGTGCTGTGCCGACCCCGAAACAGCAGCAGTTTTTCGACAAACAGCTATTGCTTGAGGCCGCGATGGTGGAGGCAGGCGCATTCCCCGCGTTGGGTAAGCCGGGCGTGGTCGCGGCGAAATACATCGGGCTTGGTCCGAAACCGGTCGAATCTGCCGCTCCGCTTGACGAAACTCCGCCCAGCGCGGTCTGGGCCGCGTTTCACACGCTGATCCGCAACTGGGAGGATCTTTCGCGCGGCTATTCGGCCCGGATGTTCATGCAACAAACCACAGATGTGGGCTATTACGACCACCTTTCCCGGTTTGGTGAATGGGATCAAACGGTTGATGTCACGCCCGAGGACTTGGTCTGATGCAGCGCAGCGCCGCCAGCCAGCGACAGATCGAGGCTTCAGACCCCGCCAACTCCACCTGGGTTTCGGCCAATGCCGGGTCAGGCAAGACCCGTGTTCTGACCGACCGGGTGGCGCGGCTTTTGCTGGCCGGGGTCAATCCGCAAAACATCCTGTGCCTGACTTATACCAAAGCGGCGGCGAGCGAGATGCAGAACCGGCTGTTCAAACGGCTGGGGTCCTGGGCGATGATGGACGACGCGCGCCTGCGGGCCGATCTGCACGAACTTGGGATTGAGGATGACATTCCCGCCGCCCGCTTGCGTGCCGCCCGCACCTTGTTTGCCCGCGCGATTGAGACCCCCGGCGGGTTGAAAATCCAGACAATCCATTCATTTTGCGCCGGGTTGCTGCGTCGCTTTCCACTCGAAGCCGGGGTCAGCCCGCAATTTACGGAAATGGAGGATCGGGCAGGTTCACTGCTGCGGGCCGAAGTCGTGGATGCAATGGCGATGGGGCCCGAAGGCGACGTCGTCGATCTGCTGGCCCGGCACTTTACCGAGACCGATTTTGACACGCTGCTGCTGGAAATTGCGAGTCGGCGCGGGCTGTTCGACGCGCTGCCGGACGAGGCCGGGTTGCGCAAGTTATTCGATCTGGCAGCGGGACTGACGCCCGAGGTGCTGTTGCAATCGGTCCTGCCCGACGGCACGTCAGACCTAATAGGCCGATTGCGGGATCTGTGCCTGACGGGATCGATAACAGATGTGAAGGATGCAAAACGACTGGCCGCAGTCAATCAGTATGACGACTTCATTTGGAAAGACCTGATCGTGCTCGAGGGGGTTTTCCTGACTGGCGAAGGGGCAAAAATCCCGTTTTCTGCCAAGTTAGGCTCTTTCCCAACCAAAGCTACCCGTCAAAAAGCTGTCGATCTGATGGACGAGGTGGAGCCACTGATGGAAGCCGTCGAGGCAGCCCGTGGCGACCGGATCAAACTAATGGCGCTGGACCGGACCCGTGCGCTTTATGCTTTTGCCGGGGTGTTCATCGATGCCTATGAGCGCCGCAAACTGCAACGCGGGTTGCTCGATTTCGACGATCTGATCCGCAAGGCGCGTGCATTGCTGACCGATCCGCTGGTGGCGCAATGGGTGTTGTTCCGGCTGGATGGTGGGATTGACCATATTCTGGTGGACGAAGCGCAGGATACATCGCCCGACCAATGGGCGGTGATCGAGCGGCTGGCGCAGGAATTTGCCACCGGGCAGGGCGCGCAGCCCGACCGCAAGCGCACGATCTTTGTCGTGGGGGATAAAAAGCAGTCGATCTATTCGTTTCAGGGCGCCGATCCCGAAGGTTTCGACCGGATGCGCGCGCATTTTGACGCTAAACTCCGGCGGACTGGCGACAGTATCAACACGCTGTCGTTGGAGTATTCGTTCCGGTCGGCCGAGGCGATTTTGCGGGTCGTTGACCTGACCTTTGGCGGCCCGCAGGCCACCGGGCCCGATGCAGATATCAAACATCGGGCGTTCAAACACCGGATGCCCGGACGTGTTGATCTTTGGCCCGCTATTGCGCCGGTGAAAGAGCCGGAAGTGGAACGAGTCTGGACTGATCCGCTGGATCAGGTTTCGACGCAGCATCCGACCGTGCGGCTGGCCGAACGGATCGCCGACAGTATCCGTCAAATGGTCAAAACAGGCACTATTCCAGCGGAAATCGGCAAAACCGGAGAGTATGAACAGCGCCCGATCACCGAAGGCGATATCCTTGTTCTTGTGCCGCGCCGGTCCGGCGTATTCCCCGAAGTCATCCGCGCCTGCAAAGTGCGTGGCTTGCGGGTTGCTGGTGCCGATCGGCTGCGGGTCGGGGCCGAACTGGCAGTCCGCGATATTGCCGCACTGCTGCGGTTTCTGGCCTTGCCCGAGGATGACCTGTCGCTTGCCGCCGCGTTGAAATCGCCCCTGTTTGGCTGGACCGAGCAGATGTTGTACACCCTCGCTCAGGGGCGAAAGCCGGGCATTTTCTTGTGGGCTGCTTTACGCGACGCCGATCATCCGACCACCTTGGCGGTCTTGCACGACCTGCTGAAACAAGCGGACTTTCTGCGCCCCTATGATCTGATCAACCGCATCCTGACCCGGCATGGCGGGCGCAAAGCGCTGTTGGCCCGGCTGGGGACCGAGGCTGAGGATGGGATTGACGCGCTGCTGTCCCAGGCGCTCGGCTATGAACGCAGTGCCGTGCCCGGGCTGACCGGGTTTCTGGAATGGATGCAGACCGATGATCTGGAGGTCAAGCGCCAGACCGAGGCCAAGGGTGATCGCATCCGGGTGATGACTGTGCATGGGGCCAAAGGGCTGGAAGCGCCGATTGTGATTTTACCGGACACGGGCGTGCGAAAGATTGACGTGAAATCAGCGGTTTACGAGATTGACGGCCATCCGGTCTGGGCCCCGCCAATGGGCGCGATGCCCGATGTGCTGCGCGCCCGGCGCGAGGAGATGATCGCGGCCCAAACCCGCGAAAGGCGTCGGTTGCTGTATGTCGCGATGACCCGGGCTGAAAGCTGGTTGATCGTCTGTGCGGCCGGCGACGTGGGCGAGGGGGATGACAGCTGGTATGGGATGGTCGCCCAAGGGATGCAACAGGCCGGGGCTGTCGCACACGAGTTCCACGGCGAGGCCGGGTTGCGGCTGCAGGGGTTGGACTGGGATGGGCTGCCAGGGGCTATGCCTCTGCCGGTGCTCAAGACAGACACTAATAAGCCCGTTTTCCATGAAATACCCGACCTGCCCATCAAATCCGGCACAGTCTCTCCGTCAGAGCTTGGTGGGCCCAAGGCGATAGCCGATGAGTTCATTGATGCCGACCCAGATGTCGCCTTGGCGCGCGGCAGCCTGATTCACCGCCTGCTGGAACATTTGCCGCAAACCCCACCAGACCAACGGGGGACAGTCGCCAACGCCCTGATCGCGGCAGATGCGGATGCGTCGTTGGTGCCGGACCCCGACTTGCTGGTAAATGACGTTTTGCGTATCATCGGCGCGCCGGGCTTGGCCGACGTGTTTTCGCCCAGCGCTCTGGCCGAGGCTGAACTGACGGCGACGATTCCGGCCTTTCCCGCCCACCGTTTTCACGGCGCGATAGACCGGCTGCTGATCAGCGACACCCAGGTCACCGCGATTGATTTCAAAACCAACCGGCAGGTGCCTGACAGCGCCGCACAAGTGCCCGAGGGGATTTTGCGGCAAATGGGAGCGTATCATGCCATGTTGTCGCAAATATATCCGAGCCGACAGATCAATATTGCCATTTTGTGGACAGCCACGGCACAACTGATGCCATTGCCTCACGATATGCTGATGGATGCACTGTCACGCGCTACCATCCCTTGACGATGCCGGGCAGCGCACTTACCTTCCCCCTCTGTCACCCGCGTCCAGGAGAGAAATGATGGCAACCGTCGCAGTCACCGATGCAACCTTTGACGCCGAAGTGCGCCAATCACCAATTCCCGTCGTCGTGGATTTCTGGGCCGAATGGTGCGGCCCGTGCAAGATGATCGGCCCCTCGCTTGAGGAGTTGGCCGTTGAATTTGAAGGCAAATTCAAGGTGGTCAAGGTCAACGTTGACGAAAACCCAAACTCGCCCGCACA
>JANOMH010000298.1:0-8168 GCA_031420215.1 Rhodobacterales bacterium
CCCCAAAAGGTGAACGCCCGCGCCGCTTCGACAAAGCTTTTCTGGTCCATCAGGCTGCGGCGGATGTCGGGATGGACGATGATCGGATCGGCGGGTTGGTCGGGAAATTTCGCTCCGGTCACATCGCGGCCCTGCAACCGGTCGCGGGCATAGATCACCGCATTCTGATACGCCACCTCGGCCTGCGCATAGCCCTGCAATCCCACCCCCAGCCGCGCGTCGTTCATCATGGTGAACATCGCGCGCATGCCCTTGTGTTCCTCGCCCAGCAGATATCCCACCGCACCGTCATAGTTCATCACGCAGGTGGCATTGCCGTGAATGCCCATCTTGTCCTCGATCTTGCCGCAGGACACCGGGTTGCGGTCGCCAAGCGAGCCATCCGTCTTGACCAGAAACTTCGGCACGATGAACAGCGACACCCCCTTGATCCCCTCCGGCCCGCCAGGGATTTTGGCCAGCACCAGATGGATGATATTGTCGGCCAGATCATGTTCACCGGCCGAGATGAAAATCTTTTGGCCGGTAATCAGATAGGACCCATCGGCCTGCGGCACAGCGCGGGTGCGCATCAGCCCCAGATCGGTGCCGCATTGCGGCTCGGTCAGGTTCATCGTGCCGGTCCAGTCGCAGGAAATCAGCTTTGGCAGGTAGGTCTGTTTTTGCGCATCGGTGCCATGCGCGCGGATTGCGGAATAGGCCCCGTGGGTCAGGCCCTGATACATATTGAAAGCCATATTCGCCGACACAAAGGTCTCGTTCACCGCCGAGTGCATGATATAGGGCAGGCCTTGCCCGCCATATTCCGGGTCGCCATCAAGTGCGGTCCAGCCGCCTTCCCGCACTTGTTTGAACGCTTCTTTGAACCCGGTCGGCGTGCGCACGATGCCGTTCTCCAACACACAGCCCTCGCGGTCGCCCACCGCATTCAGCGGTTGCAGAATGTCAGAGGCGACCTTGCCCGCCTCTTCCAAGACCGCGCCGGTAAAGTCGCGGTCCAGATCGGCATAGCCCGGAATGTCTTGGCCGCTGATCTTGAGCAGATCGTGCAGGATGAACTGCATGTCACGAAGCGGGGCGGCGTAGCTGGGCATCGGTCGGGTTCTCCGTTGGTGGTCGGCGGTTTGGACCGCCGGTTCGACGAGTGTCGTCAGGCGGCGGCGGTTTCCTTGGTCGTCAACCGGGCCATTTCCTTGTGGCCCCAGTCCATCTGCGCCGCAAGTTCGGCAATCGCCTCGTCCAGTTCGGCGCGCTGGGCCTGCATTTCGGCCAGATGTTTGGCGGCCAGTTCGTGGGTCTTGGCCAGTTGCAGCAATTTCTGGTCCGGGCTGTACAGGTCCAGCAACTGCCGGATTTCTTCAAGGCTGAAGCCAAACCGCTTGCCGCGCAGGATCAGTTTCAGCCGGGCGCGGTCGCGTTTGGTGAACAGCCGTTTCGTCCCTTGGCGGATCGGGAACAGCAGTTCCTTGGCTTCGTAAAACCGCAAGGTGCGCGGGGTCACATCATAGGTTTCGCACATATCGCGAATCGTCATTGTCGCGGTGGTCATTGTCGCGTTGGTCATCGTCTTGGTGGTCGTCGTCATTGTATCGGTCATGTCTCCGCCCTTTGGCTGCATCATTGATGCGCCGCAACTGGGGCGATTGTTATGTTCCTACAAGCTAAGGTGACGTTAACGTAAACGTAACGCGGCGTCACAATCTGCTTGACGAAAGGTCATGCCGGATGACGTGGGGTCAGGCGCAACATCCTGTCGCGCGCGGCCGGGGATAAGCGGGGAAAGTCAACCTGACTATCCCCCTTGTTTTACTGGCAATTTGCAAAAAAATCCGGCGGCACCCATTGCCGGGCGAACCCGCCGCTGACCGGATCGATCCGGATCACCCCGTCGTCGATCAGGGTCGGGGTCACCTCATCCATTGTGGTCGGATAGTCGGCAGGCGGGGGCAGTGGCGTGTCCGCACAGACCGGGCTGGCAAGGGCCAGCACGGCAATCAGGGCCTTCATCCCAATGTCTTTGCCGTGTCGTCGCGCAGCCGGACCAGTTCGGCAATGGTTTCTTCCATCTGCCTTTTCTGTTCGGCCAGTTCGATCAGCTGTCGGTCGGCCAGTTCGATCCATTTGCGCATTTGCGCCGTGGTGCCTTCGTTTTCATAGATCAGCAGCCATTGGCGGATATCCTCCAGGCTGAATCCAAACCGCCGCCCGCGCAGGATCAGGGTCATCCGGGCAAGTTCGCGGGGCCCATAAAACCGGGCGCGCCCGTCTTTTTCGGGGGTCAGCAGTTCAATGTATTCATAGTAGCGCAGGGTGCGCGGGGTGACATCGAATTTGGTACACATATCCTTAAAGGACAGACGAATGTCAGGCATGAGTGGCCTCCTTGGGGTTGAATCTAGACCGTCCTTACCGTTGCGGCAACAAGATTGGAGGGCTTGCGGCTGCCGCTGTGCCTGCCACAGTGCGGCTAATCTGGAGGGATGTGCATGGCTGACCCGACTGAGGCCGAAAATCTGGCCCGCCGCACCCGTATCGCGCAGGCCTTTATCGCGGCTTTGCCGCATGCGCAGGCTTTGGGGATGGAGCTGGCTGAAATAGGCGCAGGCAGGGCGGTGATCGGCATGGCGTATGATCCGCGTTTCATTGGCGACCCTGACACCGGGGTGATCCATGGCGGGGCGGTGTCGGCGTTGATGGACACTTGCGCCGGGGCGGCGGTGATGGCCCATCCCACAGCGCCGCAAGGCACAGCGACACTTGACCTGCGCATCGATTACATGCGCCCCGCCACACCGGGGCAGCGGATCACCGCCACGGCCGAGTGTTATCATGTGACCCGGTCAGTGGCCTTTGTCAGGGCGGTGGCCACCGATGAAGATACCGCCCGCCCGGTGGCCGCCGCGACCGGGGCCTTTACCATCGAGCACCCTGCATGAGCACCGGGCAGGGTGGGTCAGGACCCACCTTACCTTTTGAAACACACCAACAATGTGGGTCAAGACCCACCTTACATGACCTCCCGGAGTAGCCACAGATGAAACGCCCTGAACCCGTGCAGGTGATCAAGCAACGCCGCGATGCAGCCTTGCAGGGGCTGGTGGGCCGGGTGCCCTACATCCAGTTCCTTGGCATTCAGTTTGACCGCCGCGGCGACGAGCTGACCGCGGTCCTGCCTTATGCCGACAAACTGATCGGCAATCCGATGCTGCCCGCCTTGCATGGCGGGGCGACAGCGGCGTTCCTTGAGGTGGCCGCGATCATCGAGCTCAGCTGGATTGCTCTGTGGGAGGGGATGGAGGGCGATCCACCTGCTGCTGTTCAGACGTTTCACATCCCCAAAACCATCGACTTTTCCGTCGATTACCTGCGCACCGGCCTGCCCCGCGATGCCTATGCCCGTGCCCGGGTTAACCGATCCGGGCGGCGTTATGCGTCCGTTCATGTCGAGGCCTGGCAGGACAATCGCGCCCGGCCGTTTGCGCAGGCCACCGGGCATTTCCTGATGCAAAACCGGGGTGACTGAACCGCTGACCACTGATCGTCTGACCCATGCAAGGGTGCTGCGCATTGCTTTGCCGATCGTGCTGTCAAACGCGACCGTGCCGCTGTTGGGGGCTGTCGACACCGGGGTGATCGGGCAGCTGGGGCAGGCGGCCCCCCTGGGGGCGGTGGGCATGGGGGCGGTGATCCTTGCCTCATTCTACTGGATGTTTGGCTTTCTGCGGATGGGCACCACCGGACTTGTGGCGCAGGCGCGGGGGGCGGGGGACAAGGCCGAGGTGTCGGCGGTGCTGATCCGGGCATTGCTGATCGGCCAGACTGCTGGACTTGTGTTCGTCGCGGCCCAAGCCTTGCTGTTCTGGGCCGCCTTTGCCGTGGCACCGGCCAGTCCGCAAGTCGAGGGTTTTGCCCGCACCTATCTGAGTATCCGGATATGGGGTGCGCCTGCGACCATAGCCCTTTATGCCATCACCGGCTGGCTAATCGCGGTGGAACGGACCCGGTCGGTGCTGGTGGTTCAAGTGCTGATGAACGGGCTGAATGTCTGCCTTGATCTGTGGTTTGTGTTGGGTTTGGGCTGGGGGGTAGAGGGAGTAGCGATTGCCACGCTGATTGCCGAATACTCCGGTCTGGCGCTGGGCCTGTGGCTGTGTCGCGACGCGCTGGGCTGGACCGCATTGTGTGACCGGGCCCGGATATTCAATGCCGCCCGACTGGCCCGGATGCTGTCCGTCAACGGCGATATCATGGTCCGGTCGATCCTGTTGCAGGCCGCATTCACCAGCTTTGTGTTTCTGGGCGCGGGGCTGGGCGATGCCACCTTGGCCGCCAATCAGGTGCTGATGCTTTTTCTGGAGGTGACCGCCTATGCGCTGGACGGGTTCGCCTTTGCCGCCGAAGCGCTGGTCGGGGCCGCTGTGGGGGCAGGTGCGCGGGATGTGGTCCGCCGGGCCGGGATCATGACCTCGCAATGGGGGATTGGCGGGGCATTTGTGGTGACGCTGGGGTTCTGGCTGGCGGGGCCCGCAATTATTGATCTGATGACGACCGCGCCCGAGGTCCGTGCGGTTGCGCGGGATTACCTGCCATGGCTGGTTGTGGCCCCGGTCATCGGCATCGCCAGCTGGATGCTTGATGGTATCTATATCGGGGCGACATGGACAGGGGCAATGCGCACAGCGATGTTGCAGGCAGTGGCCGTCTATGTGGTGGCGGTGTTGGTATTGGTTCCGGCTTTGGGCAATCACGGGTTATGGGCGGCGCTGATGGTGCTGAATATTGCCCGCGCCATGGCATTGGGCTGGCGCTATCGGGCGCTGGAAGCGGCAGTTCACAGCCAGTCTGCCCGGCCAGTGCCCACCGCCTGAGCAATGTTCATGTGCCCGTCCCGGGCCAGTAATTGATCAAGTTCACGGGTGATCTGATCCACCAAAGATAGTCCGCCATAAACCAGGGCGGTATACAGTTGCACCGCCGAAGCCCCGGCCCGGATTTTCTGATAGGCTTGGTCAGCGGTGCTGATCCCGCCGACGCCGATCAGTGGGATTTGGGTTAAACTGGAGAGGTGCGCCAGAACCCGGGTAGATTTTTCGAACAATGGCTGGCCAGAAAGGCCACCTTTTTCGTTTTCGCTTGCACTTTTCAAACCTGCGCGGTCCAAAGTGGTATTGGTCGCAATGATCCCGGCAATGCCCGACGTGGTGGCCACTTCAGCCAGATCAGCGATTTCATCAGGTGTCAGGTCCGGGGCGATTTTGAGGAAGACCGGCAGCGGTTTAGTCAACCCGAGATTGGCCGCCATGACCCCGGCCAGCAAAGCAGTCAAAGCGGTTTTTCCCTGCAAATCCCGCAGCTTGTCGGTGTTGGGGGAAGAGACATTGACAGTGGCAAAATCGATATGCGCCCCGCAATGGGTCAAGACGGCAGCAAAATCAGCGGCGCGGTCAGGGCTGTCTTTGTTCGCGCCAAGGTTCAGACCGATGACCCCCCCTTTGGGGCGCTGCGACAAAGCATCAGCTATGGCCTGCATCCCGTTGTTATTGAAGCCAAAGCGATTGATAGCTGCCCGATCCTGGGCCAGCCGGAACAGGCGCGGGCGGGGGTTGCCATCCTGAGGGCGGGGGGTCGCCGCCCCCACCTCCAGAAACCCGAAACCGGTCCGGGAAAGGGCGTGCAAGCTGCTTGCATTCTTGTCAAATCCGGCGGCAAGGCCAACCGGATTGGGCAAATGTAACCCGGCAACCGTGCAGGCCAACCGGGTCGAGGTAAACGGCCCGCCGCGCGGCCCTAGCCCGGCATTCAGCGCCCGCGATGCCAGCCCATGCGCGGTTTCCGGATCAATCCGGCGCAGCGCTGCCAGCCCGATCTGTTCGAGCCATTTCATCCCAGTGCCGGGAACTGGTGGACGCCATCCACCAGTGGCAATGGGGCGGACCAAAGGATGTCGGTCATCCGTAACACCCTGTAAAGATGCGGAAATAGTGCGCCATTTCGGGCCGGTTCCCAACGCAGATCGGCACCCAAGGCGTCCGATTGCAGCGCCAATAGCACCAGCCCCTCAACCCCACCGAAATACTTGGCAGCCGTCTCGGCGGCCTGTGCGGCGGTGGAAAAATGCACGTAGCCATCGGTCACATCTATCGGCGCGCCCGCTGTTTCGCCCGCTGCTTGAAGAGCCGCCCATTCGTTTGACCGAAATAGTTTATAGATCAGCATGGCACCCTCTGTGGCTGTTCCGGCGCTGTCATAGCTCTGTCACGGACCGGATGATAGGCCCGAAACCATTGGCTTTGACTCGCGAGCCAAAGGCGCAGAAACTGCCCGCATAGATTGTAGCTTTGGAGAATTAACATGCACCACACAGCAACCCGTCTGGGCGCCTTACTGCTCGGCGCCGCAATCCTGACCACCCCCGCCAGCGCCGAAACCGTGAAAATCACCCTGCTCGGTGTCGGGGATATTTATGACTTCGCCGGCGACGGCACCCGCGGCGGCTTTGCCCGGCTGAATGCGGTGGCAAGGGCAGAGCGGGCGAACAATCCCAACACGCTTTATGTGATGGACGGCGACATGCTCTCGCCTTCACTGTTGTCGGGGTTCGACAAAGGTCAGAATACGATTGATCTGACCAATCTCGTGCCCTTCGATCTGGCCGTGCCGGGAAATCATGAATTTGATTTCGGGCCCGAGAATTTCATGGAAAAACTTGCAGACAGCACTTATCCTTGGGCCGCTGTGAACATCACCAACGCCGATGGATCCGCCATCGCGGGTCTTGGCGGCACGATGATCAAGGATGTGGGCGGCGTCATGGTCGCACTGGTGCCGGTGGCACAGGATACCTCTCCCGAAGTGGCCACCACCGGCGATCTGGTGTTTTTGGGCACTGTTGAAACCGGAATAGCCGCTGCCGAGGCCGCGCGCGAGGCGGGGGCGGATATTGTCGTCGGCGTGGTCCAGACCAACATGACCAACGACCGCGCGTTGATTGCCAGCGGCGCGTTTGACGTGATCCTGTCGGGCGACGACCATTCCTATGCCACCTCCTATGACGGCCGCACCGCCTATGTCGAAACCTCGATAGACGGGCGGTTCCTGTCGCCGCTGGACCTGACAGTCGAGATTGGGGCAGACGCGGATGGCAATCGTACCATCGACTGGACCCCGATGTTCCGGTTCATTGACACCGCCTTTGTCACCCCTGACCCGGAAACCCAAACCCTGGTTGATGCCTTTACTGCCCAACTCGACGAAAGCCTGAATGTCGAGATCGGGGCCACCACCGGCCCGCTGGACAGCCGCCGCAATGTGGTCCGGGGGCAGGAATCGGCGATGGGCAATCTGATTGCCGATGCGATCCGCGCCGCTGTCGGGGCCGATATTGCCATTACCAATGGCGGCGGCATCCGGGCCGACCGGGAATATGCGGCCGGCACCATGCTGACCCGGCGCGATATCCTGACCGAGTTGCCGTTCGGCAATGTCACCGTGTTGACCGAAGTCACCGGTCAGCAAGTGCTCGACGCGCTGGAAAACGGCTTTTCCAAGGTCGAAGACGGGGCAGGCCGGTTTCCGCAGGTCTCTGGCCTGACCGTGGTCTTTGACCCGACTGCGCCCGCGATGTCCCGTGTCGCCGAAGTGATGGTGGCCGGTGCGCCATTGGATCTGAACGCGGTCTATAAACTGGCCACCAACGATTACATGCTGGGCGGCGGCGACGGTTTTGGCGCATTGGGTGGCGGCAAGGTGATCATCAATCAGGGCAATGGCAATCTGATGGCCAATGACGTGATGGACTATGTCACCGCCATGGGCGGCGTCACCGCAACGGTCGAGGGCCGGATCAAGACAGCCGGGCAATAATCGCTTCCCCCAAGCCCGCCCCAGCGACCCAGCGGCGGGCTTGGGTAAAAATTCTCTGACGGGGTGAATGGTGCTGTGAGAGAGGATTGAACTCTCGACCTCACCCTTACCAAGGGTGTGCTCTACCACTGAGCTACCACAGCCGCCTTTTTCCGAAGCGTAACCCCGGGCGTTACCCCGAAGTCGGCAGGGTTCGGAAATCCCCAGCCTTAACCAACACTTCCGTCTCCGGCTCCGCCCCTTACCAAGGGTGTGCTCTGCCACTGAGTTACCACAGCCGATATGGCGCGCTTTTACCGACCTGC
>JANOMH010000299.1:0-2303 GCA_031420215.1 Rhodobacterales bacterium
TCGGGTTGCGCTCTGGCAGTGAGACGGAAGAGTATTACTTCGGCGGCTCTTATTTCGCCGCCCATATCATAGCCCCTTTGCAGGGCACCGACATCTCTTCCGCCGCCCTGCGCAACATCCGCTTTCTTTTGCATGACGACAACTATTTTGCTTCGATGCGCAACATGTGGTCGGATTTCCGCAATGACATCGGCCGCAAGAGCAGCTTCGATCTGCGCCATCTGCCCGAGTTGTACGACCGCGCCGAAGAGGCGCTGAGCGACCCCGCCACCGCCTATGACGTGGTGGCGCTGAACATGCCCTGGCTGGGCCGCTTTGCCGATGCGGGGCTGTTGTCACCGCTCGATGACGTGCTGCCGCAGGCGGCGATCAATCCTTTGGATTTCCACCCCTCGGTCTGGAACACCGGGCGCTGGAACGGCCAGCAATTTGGCATTCCGATCTATTGCACGGTCGAGATCCTGACCGCGCGCCGAGACCTGTTCGAGGCCGCCCATATCGCTTATCCGCACAGCTTTGACGACACCATCGCCGCCGCCCGCACCCTGCACCGGCCGGACCGCGCGCAATACGGCATTTCGTGGAACGGCGCGCGGGGAATGCCGATTGCGCATAGTTTCATGTTCTTTCTGGCCTCCTCGCACGGGTCCGTCATCGAGATGCCGCGCAAGCACGAGAACTGGATCGACAGCATCGACCCCAAGAACCTGCAGTTGCGCCTGAACAGCCCCGAGGGTCTGGCCGCCATCGGTTACATGCGCCAGCTGGCCGAAGTGTCGCCCCCCGGCATCGAAACCTTTGATGCCGACCGCAATCTGGACTGCTTCATGTCGGGTCAGGCGGTTATGGCCTATAGCTGGACCATGCGCGCCGCCCGGCTGGAACACGAGCTCAGCTCGCAGGTCAAGCGGCGGGTGGCCTATCTGCCGCCGCCGGTCCTGAGCGGCCGCCAGCCCACCGCCCCGGTGGGTGGCTTCCTGCTGACGATCCCGGCCTATGTGCCCGCCGGGCGCAAGCGCGAGATATTGAACGCCATCGCCTGGATGGCCTCGCCCGAGGCGATGAAGGCCCATGTGCGCAACGGTTTTCCGGTGGCACCCCGTTTCTCGGTCTGCGCCGACCCCGAAGCGCTGGCCTCCTCGCCCATCGTCAGCTTCATCGACCGCATGGCACGGCGCAACGAGCTGAACACCTGGTCCCGCCCGCCCCTGCCCGAATATGTCGAGATCGAACGTGCCCTGGGCCAGGAAGTCTATGCTGCCGTTTTCGAGGGCAAAGACCCCAAGCGCGCCCTCGCCGATGCCGAGGCGCGGGTTTATGGCGCGATCAAGGTCAGGCGGGGTCTTGGTCGGGGTAAACGGGTGGCACCGGGGGAGTAGTGTTCGCTGCCCGACACAAGGTTGCGTGCGAGCGCTTGCAGCCTCTTGCAACCCTTAAACTTTCTGCCCGGAATCAAGGCGCATAGCGCCGCCGGGCAGCGCCAGCCACCCCGGCCCGGCCACGGGCAGGCGCTTCTGTAGCAGCGGCGCCTAGAATTTCTACCGCAGTGGCGGGACCATAAAGCTCTGTAGAACCGGCGTTGCTGCGCCCACCCGGCGATCTGGCGCTGCCCTGTGTCGGTTACGTGGCACGACGTCCTCTTCGTCCCGCGACCCAGCCCTTCACAACCTCGTTCGCGGCACCGAGTCTACGACAGATAGGAGTGGGACGCATCTGTCCGGCGGCGGTCAGCAAGTTTTGAATGTGGCGGGTCTCGCCCCTCCCTCACGCCTGCCCTTGCCGCCTTACAGTCGCATAGATCAGCGCCGCGATCAGGATGAGCGCGCCCTGGAACACATATTGCCAGGTCTGCGACAGTCCCAGGAACGACGCCGCGTTCAGCACCAACATCAGCAGAACCGCCCCCAGCGCCGTGCCGATGAACGTGCCCCGCCCGCCGCGCAGGCTTGTGCCGCCCAACACCACAGCCGTGATCGAAGCCAAGGTATAATTTGACCCCTGCCGGGCATCGCCAACACCCAGCTGCGCCATCAGCATCACCGCACCCAGCGCGGCAAAAAGCGCGCTGGCGACATAGCAGGCGACGACAATCCGGTCGTTCCGAAGGCCGATCCGCCGGGCCGAGTCCTCGTTTGAACCCACTGCACGCAATTGCCAGCCCGGACGCAGGTTGCGCAGGCCGTATTCCGCACCCAAGGCAAAGGCCACCATCACCGCAAAAGCCACCGGGATCGGCCCGATCTGCCAGGCGATCCAGCCCATCACTTCGGTA
The DNA here is from genome assembly GCA_031420215.1 of Rhodobacterales bacterium. Lineage (GTDB taxonomy): Bacteria > Pseudomonadota > Alphaproteobacteria > Rhodobacterales > Rhodobacteraceae > JANOMH01. Next base: position 2,273 of record JANOMH010000299.1, read on the forward strand.
TTGATATAGCCGCCCGGGGCGTCCCGCATCA
>JANOMH010000300.1:0-5820 GCA_031420215.1 Rhodobacterales bacterium
CCCGGACGCCATGGCCGACGAATGGCCCGAAGACCATGTCCACCTGCGTCTGCGCGATGTCGTGGCGCAAAAGGAAATTGCCAGCCTGTTTGACAATCTGGAACGTGAAATGGGGTCGAGCAAATCGGGCCATTCCCGTGCCGCACATTATCATGTCGGCCTGCTGTCGGTGTTCTTTCAGCGGCAGTTGGAAACCCGGCCGCCCGATCCGAACGAGGACCGCGCCAAAACCACCGCCGCCCGGCTGGTTGCGGCCTATACCGATCTGGTGGAGCGTGATTTCAAGTCCGACAAGGGCGTTGCCGACTATGCCCGCGGCCTTGGGGTGACCCCCACCCATCTGACCCGTTGTTGCAAGCAGACCTGCGCGCGATCGGCTTTGTCGCTGCTGAACGACCGGATCATCTATGAGGCGCGGTTGCTGTTGCGCGACACACGCCAGCCTGTGGGATCGATTGCAAAATCGCTGGGCTTTGCCTCGGCGGCATATTTCACCCGCAGTTTTCAGGCGCGGGCCGGGCTGACCCCTTCGGCGTTTCGGCGAAAAGGACAGCATTCGCCACTTTGACAAAGTATATTTCAATCACAGGTTGAAAGTTGTATGTTTGCGGCAGGTTCCCGCACCCTGCCAATTCTGGCAGCGTCGCAAACGTGACAGGAAATGCCGAAACCGATCATTGACCTGCGCTATAAAAGAGTGCCGAATAGCCGGGATAGGGATGGCAGCCATGATACCGCCAAAAAAGGCGGACTGGTGATGCAGGTGGTCATTGTTCTTGACAGGTCAATGGCCCAAAGCACGTCCCTTTCGGAACAATTGACGTGTCTCAGGGAGAAATTGTATGACGCATCACTCGAAAATCAGCGCAGCGGTTCATCCGGCTGCTTTGATGTATGCTACAGAAGTTCAGTCCGGCCAGTTGAGCCGCCGCGAATTTCTGACCCGCACCACGGCCCTTGGGCTGTCTGCGACCGCCGCCTATGGCCTATTGGGCCTCAATGCCCCGGTCCAGGCCGAAGCGCACGCCACTGCCGGCGGCACGCTGCGGATGGAAATGGAAACCAAGGCAATCAAGGACCCGCGCCTTGCCGACTGGTCGCAAATCGCTAATTTCTACCGTGGCTGGCTGGATTATCTGGTCGAATACAACAGCGATGGCACCTTCCGCGGCATGCTGCTGGAAAGCTGGACACCGAATGCGGATGCGACCGAATATACGCTCAAGGTGCGTCAGGGCGTAAAATGGAACAACGGCGATGATTTCACCGCCGAGGATGTCGCGCGCAACATCACCCGCTGGTGCGAAGGTGCCGTCGAAGGCAATTCGATGACCGCCCGCATGTCGTCGCTGGTCGATCCCGCAACCAATGCGGCGGCCGAAGGCGCGATCACCGTGGTAGATGCCAGCACAATCATGCTGAAACTCAACGCCCCCGACATCACATTGATCCCGGGCATGGCAGACTATCCCGCAGCGATCGTCCATAGCTCGTTCGAATCCGGCGATCCGACCGAGAATCCGATCGGCACTGGTGCCTATCTGCCCGAAACCAACGAAGTTGGCGTCAAACTGTCGCTTGTGCTGAACGCGGCCCATACCTGGTGGGGCACTGCGGTCTATGGCGGACCCTACCTCGACCGGATCGAGTACATCGACTATGGTTCGGACCCTTCCGCCGCCGTCGCTGCTGCCGAATCTGGCGAGATCGACATCACCTACCAGACGACCGGCGATTTCATCGACATTTACGATGCCATGGGCTGGAGCAAATCCGAAGCCGTGACCGCCGCCACGTTGGCTGTGCGCTTCAACCAGCTGTCCGCCCCCTATGACAACAAGGAAGTGCGCAAAGCCCTGCAACTGGCTGTCAACAATGCGGTCATTCTGGAACTGGGTTACAACAATCTGGGGACCGTCGCAGAAAATCACCACGTCTGCCCGATCCACCCGGAATATGCCGCCTTGCCGCCGCTGACTATCGATCCGGCCGCCGCCAAAGCCGCCTTTGATGCCACAGGCTTTACCGGCGAGCTGGAACTGATCTCGCTCGACGACGCCTGGCAGGCTGCAACCTGTGCTGCCGTCAAATCGCAGATCAGCGATGCGGGCATCCCGATCAAGCACACCGTGCTGCCCGGCTCGACCTTCTGGAACGACTGGCTGAAATATCCGTTCTCGGCCACCGAGTGGAACATGCGTCCGCTGGGTGTGCAGATTCTGGGTCTGGCCTACAAATCCGGCGTGGCCTGGAACGAATCGGCCTTTTCCAACGCCCGGTTCGATGAACTTCTGGCCCAGGCGAACTCGATCTCTGATGCCGCCGAACGGTCGGTGATCATGGCCGAGATCGAAAAGATCATGCAGGACGAAGGCGTGATGATCCAGGCCTACTGGCGTTCGCTCTATCGTCACTTCGCTCCCAATGTGAACGGGGCCGATATGCATTCGACGTTTGAGCATCACCACTACAAGTGGTGGATGGCATCAGCCTGATCCGGCCGCTGCTTTGACTATCGTTGCGCCGGGTCCCTTTGACCCGGCGCAACCGTCGCTGCAGCCCGGATAGCCTGCCCAACCTCGTTTCTTTTGCCTTGTATGCACGTTGCGGCACAATTTATCTTGGCATTTGCCCAGAGGGCCTGACCTATGCTGCGCTTCCTTCTCCGACGCTTTGCCACCATGGTTCTGACGGCCCTGTGCCTGACCTTCATTGTGTTCAGCCTGACTAACCTTGCGCCGAACCTTGAAAAGATTGCCAAATCAGAGGCCGGTTCGCGGATCAGCGATGCCGAAGTGGCAAGCTGGCTGGATAAGAACGGCTATGCGCAACCTCTGCTGAAACGATATAGCGAATGGCTGGGCGTGGCCCCGGGCTGGACCCGGACCGATGAAGGTGTAACGACCGGACGCTGCATCAGCGCCAATGTACCCGCCGAAACCGCCCCCAGCTATTGCGGCGTGCTGCAAGGCGACTGGGGCGAGTCGACCCGCTTCAAGAAACCAGTGATCGAAATGGTCCTGCGCGGCCTGGCGCTGACCGGAACGCTGATGTTCTGGGTCATGCTGGTGATGGTGCCGGGCGCATTGATCATGGGCGTTCTGGCCGGGATGCGCGAAGGATCCCGCACAGACCGAACACTTTCCGCAGTGTCAATCATCACGACGGCCACGCCCGAATATGTCTCTGGTGTCTTGCTGATCGCAGTATTCACCAGCAGTGCTGTCGGATTAAAATGGTTCAACGGATCGGCCAACGGCGCGATGGAGCAGATTACATTCAACAACTTTACGCTGCCGGTCCTGACCATCGCCCTGTACGGCATGGGCTACATAGCGCGGATGACGCGGGCCAGCATGACCGAGGTGATGACGGCACAATACATAAGGACGGCCCGGCTCAAGGGGGTGTCTTTCCCGCAGATCGTGCTGCGCCATGCCTTGCGCAACGCGCTGATCGCGCCGTTCACAGTGATCATGTTGCAGTTTCCCTGGCTGCTGAATGGCGTGGTCATTGTCGAGACCCTGTTCAGTTACAAAGGTTTTGGCTGGACATTGGTCGAAGCCGCCGGGAACAATGATATTGAACTATTGCTCGGCGTTTCGGTCGTTTCAGTGTTTGTCGTGTTGGTCACCCAACTGATTTCCGACATCGGCTATGTCTTTCTCAACCCGCGCATCCGAATCTCCTGAAGGGACAAATCAGATGGACCCTCTTAGCTGGACCGGATCGATTGGCGCTATACTGAACCCGGCCCTGGGCCTGGTCGCCATTGCTCTGGCCCTTTCGGCACTGGCCACAATCGTGCTGTCCTTTTTCGCGGCCCCCGTGACCCTGCAATCGAATGCGGATGGATCGGTCAGTGCCAAAGCCGGACTGGCCGGATTGGCTGATACCGCTCTGCGCTTTTCAGTGTTCGCGCTTATGGCTGTGGTTCTGGTCTATATCCTGGTCGGTGTACTGATGCCCTATGGCGATGCCGGGATTGTCGGCGCGATGGCCAAGCGCTTCCTGCCGGTGTGGATTGCCCTTGTGGTATTTTTCGGCGTTTCGCTGCGGTTCAAACGCCACCTCGGACTATATGGCAAGCTCTTTGACAGCACAGTCGGAATGATTGGTCTGGCTTTGGTGATGTTCTGGGTTTTTACTGCCGCTTTCAGCAGTATCTTTGGCATGATCGCCACGCATGACACCTACAGCCAGCTTTCAGGCATGAAGGATGTGTTGCCCGGATTGCCTGTCACCAATGCAGCCGAAAACGGGCTAATGCCGCATTACCTGCTGGGTGGGGACAAACAGGCGCGCGATGTCTTCAGCCGGATGGTCATCGGCAGCGGCATTGTCATTGCCATTGCCCCCTTGGCCACGCTCTTTGCCTTTATGGTCGGGATCACGCTTGGCCTTCCTGCGGGCTATTATGGTGGCAAGATCGACACCGTATTATCATTCTTGGCAAACCTGATCCTCGCCTTTCCGGTCATCCTGTTGTTCTACCTGCTGGTCACCCCCGAGATCGTGAAAACCGGTATTCCCAGTTACATGGCGGCGTTTCTTTTCCTGTTTCCGATCATCTTTGTTGCTGTGCTGGTGAACTCGCGCTTTCACACCCAACCTGCATTTCGCAATCTTCTGATGACTGTTTTCATGGCGAGCTTGGGGTATGTTTATCTGGCCGGCATTTCTCAGGCTGGCACAGCGTTGCATTTCCTGCCCGGTTGGCTCGATGTCTTCGATATCGAACCGGGGATATTGGTCGTTTTCGTTTCGGTGGTGTTCGTGAACTCGCCCACGTCATTCCGGATTGTGCGCGGACTGGCGCTGGACATTCGAAACAGAGATTATGTGGCCGCAGCCCAGACTCGCGGCGAACAGGGCTGGTATGTCATGCTATGGGAGATTTTGCCTAACGCGCGCGGACCGCTGATCGTGGATTTCTGCCTGCGCATCGGCTATACAACAATCCTTTTGGGCACTCTGGGGTTTTTCGGACTTGGCCTTCCCCTCGAAAGCCCGGACTGGGGCAGCACGATCAATGCCGGTAGCAAGACCCTGCGATCCTTTCTGCACCCTGCCCTGCCCCCCGCTTTCGCTCTGCTGACGCTGGTTTTGGGCCTGAACCTGCTCGCGGATGGATTGCGCGAAGAAAGCCTGAAGGATTAGAGCCATGGCAAAATGGGATTATGACGGCCCGATCCTTGAGATCGACAAGCTGTCGATCAGTTTCTTCACCCGGACCCGCGAAATTCCGGCGGTGATGGAATTTTCCTGCGTGGTGCAACCCGGCGAAGCTTTGGGCCTTGTCGGCGAATCCGGTTGCGGCAAATCCACTGTGGCGCTGGGCGTGATGCAGGATCTGGGGGTCAATGGCCGCATTGTCGGCGGGTCGATCAAGTTCAAGGGGCGCGAGCTGAACAAGATGGGCATTGCCGAATTGCAGGGCATCCGCGGATCAGAAATCGCGATGATCTATCAGGAACCGATGGCCTCGCTGAACCCGGCGATGAAAATCGCGCGGCAATTGATGGAAGTGCCGATGATCCATGAAGGGGTCAGCGAAGAAGAAGCCTACAAACGCGCGCTGGAAGTGGTCCGCGACGTAAAACTGCCCGACCCCGAGCGGATCATGCGCAGCTATCCGCACCAGCTGTCCGGCGGCCAGCAACAGCGCATCGTCATTGCCATGGCGCTGATGAGCAAACCCGCCCTGCTGATACTGGACGAACCCACCACCGCTTTGGATGTGACGGTCGAGGCGGCGGTGGTGCAACTGGTCAAGGATCTGGGCAAGAAATACGGCACCTCGATGCTGTTCATCAGCCA
>JANOMH010000301.1:0-1970 GCA_031420215.1 Rhodobacterales bacterium
TGACGAGGTGGTGCGCAGCCCGTCGACGGTGATCCGAATACCTTCGGTTGTGGTGTTGCGCGATTATGTGAAACCTCAAAAGCGCGTGGCCTTCACGCGCTTTAATCTTTTTCTAAGGGACGAATTTTGCTGCCAATATTGCGGTCACAAGGGCGATCTGACCTTTGACCATGTGATCCCGCGCACCCGGGGCGGGCGGACCAGTTGGGAAAATGTCGTGGCCGCCTGTTCGCCCTGCAACCTGCGCAAGGGGGCGAAATCGCTGCGCCAGTCGGGCCTGCATCTGCGCCGCCCGCCGCGCCAGCCGGGGGCCGAGGAGTTGCGCAACATGGGCCGCCGCTTTCCGCCCGGGCATTTGCATGACAGCTGGTTGGACTACCTGTATTGGGATGCAGAGCTTGAGGCGTAAGCCCGCAGGCATGTCAAATTTGCACAAGTTTTCCTTGGGGTCACATACGAAATATTAAGTATTCAGCGTCACGGATTGGTCATCGCAGGAGGTTGACTTGATAGACTTGGCCGAAGTTCTGTTACCGCGGATGCCGACCGATCATTCGTCTGACATCATCAATCTGGCCCTCGAAACGGTGCGGCGCCATCTGGGCATGGACGTGGCCTATCTTAGCGAATTTGTTGGCGACTCGCTGGTGTTTCGGGCGGTGAATGCGCCGGGCTGTGAAGGGATGATAAAACCGGGCGACACCCGTTCATTGGACGAGGTGTTTTGCCGCGACATCTTTGCAGGACGATTGCCGCAACTTATCCCAGATACCGCCGCTGAACCCATTGCTGCGGCCATGCCGATTACGCAGCAAATGCCAATCGGAAGTCTGGTCAGCATTCCAATTCGAAAAGATGACGGCAGTATTTATGGGATGTTTTGTTGCCTTAGCCCGCGCGCGAGCACGAGTTTGAATGACCGCGATCTTGCCGTTATGCAATTGTTTTCGGATCTGTCAGCCGCACAGATCAATCAGGCGATCCGCGAAAAACATATGCATCAGGCCAAGCTGGAGCGGATCGAAGCCACCATCGCCGAACAGGCCTTTTCGATCGTGTTCCAGCCAATCTTTGACCTGCGGTCAATGCGCCCCGCCGGATTTGAAACGCTGTGCCGGTTCAATGGCGAACCCTATCGCACCCCTGACCTGTGGTTTGAAGAGGCTGCGGGACTTGGGCTGGGGGTTGAACTGGAATTGCTGGTTGTCATGATGGCACTGAAGGCGCTCAATACCTTGCCGTCCGATGTATACCTATCGATCAACGCGTCGCCAGAGGCGGTCGCCAGCGGGCGTTTGGGCGCGCTGATCGCCCCCTATGATGCCCACAGAATTGTGCTGGAACTGACCGAACATGCGGTTGTCGAAAATTATGACCGCTTGCAGGCACAACTGTTTCAACTGCGGGCAATCGGCGTGCAGCTTGCCATTGATGATGCCGGTGCTGGCTATTCCGGCTTGCAACATATTGTCAGACTGCAACCGGATATCATCAAGTTGGATATGTCACTGACATCCCACATCGATACCGACAAGATCCGCTTTTCATTGGCGACTGCACTTGTCAGCTTTGCCAATCAGACCGGGGCCAGCATCGTCGCCGAAGGGATTGAAACCGAGGCGGAGCTGGAAACTGTGGCCGCCATTGGCATCACCGGTGGGCAAGGCTTCCTGCTTGGCCGCCCCGCCGGCATCGAAGTGGCCCTTGGGTTGCTGCATTATCGACAAAATGAACGCAAAGGGGCGTGATGGCGCAACCAATGCTTGCTGGCCATGCTGGACATTGGCTATGCCATGGACTAGGACGCCGCTGACGCTCTGATAGCGCTAACAGCCGCCCCGAGGTGCCAGATGGTCAGCCGTGTTATTCCCGTCGATCCGTTTGACCTTGTCATCTTTGGCGGGACCGGAGATCTGGCCCGCCGCAAAATCCTGCCGGGCCTGTTCCGGCGGTTTCTGGCCGGGCAGATG
>JANOMH010000302.1:0-3276 GCA_031420215.1 Rhodobacterales bacterium
CGCAGCAAGACTATCCCGCCACTTCCGTGGCAAACTTTTGCACTGCCGTTCTCACCGATGCACAAAAAGCCGAAGTGGAAGCATTGGCGGCTGTATTGAATGCCGAACAAGTGGCGGATTATCTTGGAATTGGCAGGCGCAAGTTTTACACAATGATGCAGCGGGATGGCTCAATTAATCTATGCCTTGTCCCCAGCATAGCCCGAAATCCATATTCAGCCGCGGCTCACGCCTCGATGCAAAATTCAGGTCGTTTCCGGTTAAAAATCAACAGGGCATGTCGACAATGACTATTGCAGTGTGTGCACCAAAAAAGGATGTAGCAACCCGGATAAAGCGATTGAGATGCCCATAGGAAAAGTTCCGCGAGACTGAATTGTCACCCAATACGTCCTTTGCAGCCGGGGGATCACGCGCAGTCCCAGCACAAATAGTATTCCCAGGATGAGCGCCGCAGAGAAACCGAAGCCGAATGTCTGATAGGTCTGCGATGGAATGAAGAGCATCAGGCATGCCAGTATTTTCACATCGCCGCCGCCGACGAGTCGCAGGGAGAATGCGGCAAAACCCAGCCAGAAAACAATTGTCGAAACCGCCAGCCGGACTGCAAATTCGGTCCAGCCCAACAGTGGCACGGTCAATATGAACAGCCCCACGGCGACAACGCTTAGGACATTGGGGATCCGCATGTAGCGCAAATCGAAATAGGCAACACTTAATAGCAGCGGCGACAGCAACCAAAGCGGAAGCATTTCCATTCCGTCACCTCAGGCTTTGGGCGACGCGGCCTTGCGGCGCCGGTCGTGAGGTCAGCAGGCGAACGGTCAACTCCACCTGCCTTTTGGTGCCAGTCTTGGCATAGGTATTGCGCAAATGTGTCCGTAGGGTCGAGGCCGAGATGGCAAGTTCTGACTGGATCGCCTTTATCGACAGGCCGCGGCTCAGCAAAACGCAGACACGGTATTCCGCCCGGCTCAGCCGTGCGGGATTGGTGATGCCCAGCAGGACGCTGCCATCCTCGTAAAAGGCCGCCGGCTGAGCGGACCGCAAGATGTTCTCGGTAAAAAGACCAGGTGCCCTGCGCGACCACGTTCTGCATAATGTTGACAAGGTCATATTGAGCTTTGCCACTTTATCCGCGTCCAGACGTTCGGCGAAATGCAACTCAAGAAAGTCGACTGCTTTTTCTTCAACAGTCAAAGGGATCACCGCAGTTTCAGCAAAACGTCTGTGCCTTTGAAACGCAGAGAGCGCCGGATCACCTTCGCCATCGATCATTGACGAATACCAGATTGTAGCTGGTTTCGGCTGGTTGACATATTTTCCAAGCACGCTCGCTGCATAGGAACGCGACAGCTTCTCCTGCCCCGCCCCGACCCGTCTGTCGATGATGATCGATCGGCCAGTTGTGCCATACTCGCGCCCAAGACGGGTCAATGCGGCGGCATCGGCACCAAGGCTCTCGGCGATCATCCGAAGGCCCCGCAACAATGCAATTTTACCCTGAAGGCACTCGCACCAGAAAGCAATGGCTTCAATCAACTGGACTTCGTCTTTACGATCATCCGGCTCTGGGATGGCAATCCGATGATGCGAAAAGTTAGCCATCATAACACCAGCCCTTCAGGACGTTGTAAAAACGATAAACATCTATGCGAAGTAAGTGTTTTTATTGTTGGCGATAATAGTCACCACTCGTTAGTAATATTATGGTTCGGGCCAAATCGGGTGTCAAGATTCTGTCAGAAAAATGGCGCTATTGTGGCAAAGTTCAACTGCAAGGTGCACGGATTGGGGCTGTTTACCTTATTGTTTGGAAATAGTAGCGATCGAGCCCCAGCATTGGTTACCGAATCATCCCCCCATCATCCGCATGTAGCGGATCACCACCGGCCCAATGGTCAGGATGATCAGGGCGGGCAACATCAATGACGCCAGCACGGCGGACATCTTGACCGGCAGTTTGTTGGCCATTTCCTGCGCCCGGATTTCGCGGTATTCGCGCATTTCGGCGGCATAGGACGTCAAGGCTTCGGACATGCTGGTGCCGAACTGCATCGACTGGTGCACCACATTTGCGAAGGATCTGACAATCTCGACCCCGGTGCTTTCGGCCATCTCCTGCAGCGCCGCCTCGCGCGGGCGGCCGGCCTGAACCTGATGTTGCACGCCAAGAAACTCTGCCGAGATTTCGGGCGAGATCGATGCCAATTCGTTGCCAACACGGGTCATTGCCGAGTCAAAGCCCAGCCCTGCCTCGACCGAAATCTGCATCAGGTCCAGCGCGTTGGGAAATCCCTCTGCAATCTTTTGCTGGCGTTCGGCAACCCGGCTGCGCAACCAGACATACGGCAGGAAATATCCGGCGGCGACCAGAACACCGAGCGCCTGAAAGATATTCAGACTCGAAAAGCCGGCGATCCGGTCATTGAGACCCAGCGGCAGGACAACCCCGGGGATCCGACTGGCAAAGATCATCAGCAACAGCGCGCCGGGCAAAACCAGCCCGAGCATGATCCGCACAAAGGTAAAGTTCCGCAGCGCGTGGGCCCCGGCATATCCGGCCCGGGCCAGCTGGCGGTGCAGTTCCGTCCGTTTGGCTAGGTCCGAGGGAATGAAAGATCGCATGATCCCTTTGGGATCGGTCGCTCTGGCCTTTAACAGTCCGCGGTCGCGGCGGTCCTGGAACCGCGCTGCTGAAGTCTTGGCCAGCCGGATGGCGGCCGGGTCCTTTTGAGTCAGGATTGAGGCAATCCCGACAAAAAGCATCATCGCGCCCAAGGCAATTCCGCCAATCAGGACAGACTGCATTGGTAATCCCATGCCGACGGCAATGAGCTGCAATTGTTCCAGCATGACAGAGCCCCTTTATACGCGGAAATTCACGAGCTTTTGCAATATCAGGTAATTCAGAACAACAAAGATCAGCACTGCTATGGCCATTGGCTGATACATCGGGTCTTCGGACACACCCGCATAATATTGGGGCGACGACCACGAGGTGAAAATATAGATAAAGACCGGCAAGGCGGACAGGAAAATCGCCGATAACCGGCCTTCGGACGAGATTGCCAGAATACGTCGCCGCATCGATATCCGGCCCCGCACCACCTTGGCCAGAATCTGGATTACCCGTGCCAGATCGCCGCCGGTACCGTGCTGGATGCCAATGCTGGCCGCAAGGTAGTGGACATCTTCCAGATCCACCCGTTCGGCGAATTCCTGAAACGCATCGACAATGTCATCGCCATAGCTGACCTGATCGAAAATTGTCCC
>JANOMH010000303.1:0-2521 GCA_031420215.1 Rhodobacterales bacterium
CGATGTGCCGCGGCGTGGTCAGGTATTTTTCGATATAGACTTCGTCATTGCCGAACGCGGCCTTGGATTCGCTACGGGCGGTCATGAAGGCAGTTTCAATGTCATCCGCCGTCAGCGCCACTTTCATGCCGCGCCCGCCGCCACCAGCGGTGGCTTTGATGATCACCGGATAGCCAATTTCCAACGCGACCCGTTTGGCATCGGCCAATGTTGGCACCCCGCCAGCCGACCCCGGCACCACCGGAATCCCCAAGGTTTTGGCGGTTTCCTTGGCGGTGATCTTGTCGCCCATGATCCGGATATGTTCGGCGCTGGGGCCAATGAACGTCAGCCCGTGGTCTTCGACTGCCTGCACAAAGGCCGCGTTTTCCGACAGGAACCCATAGCCCGGATGGATCGCCTGCGCGCCGGTGATTTCACAGGCGGAAATGATCGCGGGGAAGGACAGGTAAGAGGCGCTGGAGGCTGGCGGCCCGATACAGATCGCCTCGTCCGCCATCCGCACATGCATGGCGTCGGCGTCGGCGGTGGAATGCACCGCGACGGACTGGATGCCCATTTCGCGGCAGGCACGGACCACCCGCAGGGCGATTTCGCCGCGGTTGGCAATCAGGATTTTATCGAACATGATCAGCGGCCTATTCGATAATCATCAGGGGGGCACCATATTCCGCGGCGGCCCCATCTTCGACCACGATCCGTTTGATTGTGCCCGCGCGGGGGGCCGGAATCTGGTTCATGGTTTTCATCGCTTCGATGATCAGCAGGGTGTCCCCCTCTTTCACCGTCTGGCCGACCGAAACAAACGGTGCGGCACCCGGTTCGGCGGACAGATAAACCGTGCCGACCATGGGCGAAGTGACAGCACCGGGGTGGGCGGCAGGATCGCCGTTGACCGGGGTCGCGACCACCGGGGCAGACATCGCCATTGCGGTGGCGGGGGCGGCAACCGAAACCTGCTGCATCACCTGTATCTGTCGGCTGACCCGCACGTTCAGGCTGTCATTTTCGCCGTAATCGCGCTTGACCTGTAGTTCGGTCAGGTCATTGGCCCGCAAGAGTTCGGCCAGCGCGCGGATAAAGCTCACGTCGCTGTCATGAGATGTGGGTGTCGTCATGTCTGTCCTCGGCCTGTTGCCCGTCTGTTGCCTTGCCCGTCACCGGCCAAAACTGCGGTTGTTCAACACTTATACGCCATGGAGGCGGGGCTGGAAAGCGGCCCCGTGCCAGAAATGCGGTGTCTTTGCTTTACGCCGGTTGCGGCACCTCGACCTTTTCTGCCGGCACTGGCGCAGTCTGGCCCTTTGCCAGATCGGCCTGCGCCTCGTCTGTGGCCTCTTGGGTGGATTTGGGCAGCATGCTGATGCCATAGGGTTTCAACGTGCGGTCGATCATGGTGACCGGGGCAATGCGGTCGTCAGCGTTGCCTTCGGCCCCGGTATCTGCACGCAGCATGCTACGGCTGACTTCGGCCACCTGGCTGGTGGCGGGCGGCGTTGGCATTGCCACCGGCAGCGCCGGTTTGGTTATACGCACGGTCGCCGCCGCATCCGCTGTTGGGCGCATATCGGCAACCGGTCTTGGTGCGGCAGGTGCCGCTACGGTTGAAGCAGAAAAGTCCATCACAGGCTCCTGTTCCTAAAGGAGCCCCCACCAAGGATCAGGCTACGCCCGAATGCTGAACGCCGGGTTAACGACCACCAGCACTCGGGCCGATTTTGCGGGATGGTTAATCCCGGTTCATCCGGTTTTCGATCAGCTGTTCGACGACAGAGGGGTCTGCAAGGGTCGAGATATCGCCCAATGCCCCAAAGTCATTCTCGCCGATCTTGCGCAAAATCCGGCGCATGATCTTGCCCGAGCGGGTCTTGGGCAGGCCGGGGGCCCATTGGATCAGGTCAGGCTGGGCAATCGGCCCAATTTCGGTGCGAACCCATGCCACCAGTTCCTTGCGCAGTGCGTCGGTCGGTTCTTCGCCATTCATCAGCGTGACATAGGCATAAATCCCTTGTCCCTTGATCTTGTGCGGATAGCCGACAACCGCGGCTTCGGCCACCTTCGGATGCGCCACCAGTGCCGATTCGACCTCGGCCGTGCCCATCCGGTGGCCAGAGACGTTGATCACGTCATCGACGCGCCCGGTGATCCAGTAATAGCCATCCTCGTCGCGGCGGCAGCCATCGCCGGTAAAGTAATAGCCCGGGTAATCGCTGAAATAGGTCTTTTCAAACCGGTCATGATCACCCCAGACGGTGCGCATCTGGCCCGGCCAGGACTCCTTGATACACAGCACGCCTTCGCAGGCGGTGTCGGTGATTTCCACGCCTGTTGTCGGGTCCAGGACCACGGGTTGCACCCCAAAGAACGGCAGGGTCGCCGACCCCGGTTTGGTCGGGATCGCACCGGGCAGCGGGGTCAACAGATGCCCGCCGGTTTCGGTTTGCCACCAGGTATCAACAATCGGGCAGCGGCCCTGACCGATGACATCGTTATACCAATTCCACGCTTCGGGGTTGATCGG
>JANOMH010000304.1:0-4084 GCA_031420215.1 Rhodobacterales bacterium
CACCGTGCTGGGGCCGTTCCATTTGCCTGATGCGCCGGAACTCCCCTTGGGGTCGGATATCTGTCTGGACCAGAAGGGCGATCCGATGCTGGTCAAGGGCCGGATTCTGGCGCTGGACGGAACCCCGATTGCCAATGCCAAACTGGATGTCTGGCAGGCCAATGACGAAGGGTTCTACGATGTGCAGCAAAAGGGTATTCAGCCCGATTTCAACCTGCGCGGGGTGTTCCGGACCAATGCCAAGGGCGAATATTGGTTCAAGGGGGTCAAGCCCAAGTTCTACCCTATTCCCGCCGATGGGCCGGTCGGCCAGTTGATGGATGCGCTGGGCCGCCATCCGTTCCGGCCCGCGCATCTGCATTACATCATCTCTGCGGAGGGGTTCGACACCCTGACGACGCATATCTTTGACCCCGATGATCCCTATATCCATTCGGATGCGGTTTTCGGGGTAAAACAAAGCCTTATGGCCAAGTTTGACCTGGTGACAGACCCGGCCCGGCAGGCAGCGGCGGGCTATGCCAAGCCGTATCATGAAGTTGCCCATGACTTCATCCTTGCGCCCCAGTCTTGATCGGCGTCAGAATGACGGTGATTTCGTCAGTATGACGAAGATTCCGACAGTCATACGGGCAGTTGGTCGTCTTTCGTAGGGTCATGGGTTGCGACCCCTTGCCATTGCAACAGATTCGCCAAAAGATTGTATCAGTTTCTGTGCAACGTCACGGAACCGGTCCATCAACCGTGCCATGTGGGAAGGCAATCCCGGATGGTGCCATAAATTCAGGGAGAAAAGAATTGTCCATCAAGGCCACACTTCTTGCCGGGGCGGCCACCGCCCTTATCGCTTGGGCAGGCATCGCCACCGCACAAGCCACCCATCCCGTCACGGGCGAGGCGCTTGCCGCTGACCAGACCTTTACCTACCGCATTCTGGACGATTTCCCCTCGATCGACCCCGGCGTGGCCGAGGATGTCTCGGGCGGGGAAGTGATCCGCGACCTGTTTGAGGGGCTGATGAACCAGGATGCCGAGGGTAATCTTGAGCCGGGCGTGGCCACAGGCTTCACTATATCCGATGATAAACTGACCTATACATTCACCCTGCGCCCCGAAGCCAAATGGTCAAATGGCGAACAAGTCGTGGCTGGCGATTTCGTCTATGCTTGGCGTCGTGCCGCCAGCCCGGAACTGGCGTCGCCCTATTCGTGGTTCATCGAACTGATGGCGCTTGAAAATGCCGGTGCCGTCATTGCCGGTGAAATGCCGCTGGATGCGCTTGGTGTGTCCGACCCTGATGACCTGACGCTGGTGGTCAAGCTGACCACGCCGCTGCCGTATTTCCCGCAGATGACCACGCATTTCACCACCTTCCCGGTGCTGGAATCCAATGTCACCGAGTTTGGCGACGACTGGACCGCCCCCGGTAATCTGATCGGCAACGGGGCCTATACCCTGACCGAGCGGATCAGCCAGGAACGCCTCGTCCGGGTGCGCAACCCGATGTATTGGGACAATGCCAACACGATCATCGAAACCGTTGTGACCCTTGTCATCAATGACGAAAATCAGGCCCTGACCCGCTATCTGGCGGGCGAACTTGACCGGACCGAAATTCCGTCGGGCCAATATCCCCGCCTGAAAGGCGAATATCCGACCGAAGCGCAAAGCTTTCCGCTGCTCTGTTCGTATTATTACAACGTCAACCTGACCGACACCGGCCCAGAAGCATTGAAAGATGTGCGTGTGCGTCAGGCCCTCAGCCTCGCCATTGACCGCGATATCATCGTCAACAACGTCTTGGCCGGTGGTCAGGTCCCCGCTTACACGCTGACCCATTGGGCCACTGCGGGTTGGGAAGTGCCGGTGCCTGCATCGGCCGCGATGACCCAAGAGGAACGCAATGCCGCCGCTGTCGCCCTGATGACGGAGGCAGGCTTTGGCCCGGATGGCGAGCCGCTGACGCTGGAGATTTTGTATAATACCTCCGAGGCGCACCAACAGCTGGCCACCGCGATTGGCCAGATGTGGAAAGCCACGCTGGGTGTCGAAACCACTTTGGCCAATCAGGAATGGCAGACTTTCCTTGATGCCCGTGGCAGCCAGCAGTTCGAACTGGCCCGTGCGGGCTGGTGCGGTGACTATAATGAGCCGTCCACATTCCTAGACATCGTGACCACCGAGTCGGGCTATAACGACAGCAAATTCTCGAACCCCGAGTTGGATGCGCTGATGGCCGAGGCGAAAACATCGGAAAACCCGATGCCGCTGTATCTTCAGGCCGAAGCGATCATCGACGATCAGATCCCGCTGATCCCGGTCTATCACTATGCCAGCGTCTACATGTTGAACGACCAGATCCGCGATTGGCCGATCAACAACGTGCAGCAGAACTGGTACAGCCGCGACATCTATAAAGTCGCCGAATAAGCCCATGTAAATCAATACCCTGCGCCCCCAACCGGGGGCGCAGGTCTATTGCATTGCCACAGCGGGATGACCTGCCATGTATAGCTATATCTTGCGCCGCCTGTTGGTTGCGATCCCCACGATCCTTGTGCTGATCGTGATATCATTCGCGTTGATGTTCGCCGCCCCCGGCGGCCCGTTCAACGCCGAACGCCCGCTGCCCCCCGATGTGATGGCCAATATCGAGGCCCGCTACGGGCTGGATCAGCCCTATTGGAAGCAGATGTTCGACTACACCTGGCGCGTCGTCACCGCCTTTGATTTCGGCCCTTCGTTCAAATACCGCGACAAATCGGTCAATGATATCATCGGCCAAGGGTTTCCTGTGACCATCGTCTATGGCGGCTGGTCTTTCCTTGTGGCCGTGGTGCTGGGGTTGGGCCTGGGCATTCTGGCGGCGATCCGGCAGAATACCTGGATCGACTATCTGGCTGTTGGGGTCGCCATCGGCGCGCAGGTGCTGCCCGGCTTCGTGCTGGCCCCGATCCTTGTGCTGGTGTTCACCTATTGGTTGGGCTGGTTGCCCGGCGGTGGCTGGAACGGCGGGCAGTGGCAATATGTGGTGATGCCGGTGATTGCCCTGTCCACTGGCTATCTGGCCTCCATCGCCCGCATCATGCGCTCCTCGATGCTGGAGGTGATGAATTCCGGCTTCATCCGCACCGCGCGGGCCAAGGGGCTGCCGATGCACCGCATCATCTGGCGGCACGCGATGAAACCGGCGTTGCTGCCGGTGTTATCCTACCTCGGCCCGGCCTTTGTCGGCATGATCACCGGATCGGTGATCATTGATGTATACTTTTCGACCGGCGGCATCGGGCAGTTTTTCGTCAACTCGGCCTTTCACCGGGATTATTCGGTGATCATGGGGATCACCATCCTTGTGGGCGTATTGACCATTGGTTTCAACCTTGTGGTGGACCTGCTTTATGCATGGATCGACCCCAAGATCCGCTACTAAGGGGGCCGCGCAATGTTTCCCGATAAAACCGTCGCCGAAGGGCTCATGGCCTCGTCTCATCTGGCCGAAGTGCAGGGCCGGTCCCTGTGGAAAGACGCCCGCATCCGGTTTTTCCGCAACAAGGCCGCCGTGGTGTCCTTTGTCGTCTTGATGTTCATCGTGGCCTTTTGCCTGTTCGGCAGCCTGATCGCGCAATATGACATCGAAACGCCGGACTTTACCCTGTCTGGCCCCAACGCCTATCTGGGCGTCCCCTCAATCGAAACCGGGCATTATTTCGGCACCGACGATCTGGGCCGCGACCTCTATGCCCGCACTGTGCAAGGCACGGGGATTTCCGTGCTGGTCGGCGTGGTCGGTGCGATGGTCGCCGTTATCGTCGGCACGCTCTATGGGGCCGTCTCGGGCTATTTTGGTGGCCGCACCGACATGTTGATGATGCGCACCGTCGATATCCTGATGTCGGTCCCGTACATGTTCGTGCTGATCCTGATGCTGGTGATCTTTGGCCGCTCAATCCTGCTGTTGTTCATCGGGATCGGGCTGATCTCATGGCTCGACATGGCGCGGATTGCGCGGGGGCAGACCCTGACGATCAAGAACAAGGAATTTGTCGAGGCTGCGGTCGCCATCGGCGTGCGCCCGATGCGGATC
>JANOMH010000305.1:0-2253 GCA_031420215.1 Rhodobacterales bacterium
GGGTATTGTGGACCGTCGGGGCCAATGCGGCGCGGGCCACAAGGGCCGGAAAATCAATGTCAGGCATCGGCACCCTTTCGGGACAGCAACAGCGCCATCCGTTGCACCGCCCGCAGCTCTAACTCCGCGCGGGGCGAGGCGGACAAGGTGGGCATCGACAGGGCGACCAGTTGCAGGGGGGCCTGTGTGACCAACAGCAAATGGGTGGCGGCAAAGCGGTCGCGCAGATGGGCGATATAATCCCCCGCCTCGCCCGCCACTGCTTTTGGTGCGCAGCGCAAGACCGGATGGGTGGCAAAAACCCGGCTCAGCACCGCCTGATCCAGATCCGCCAATTCCGCAGGTCCGATCACACTAGCCCCCTCGACCAAGGGATGGGCGGCCAGTCCACGCAGAAAGGCTACCGGGTCAGTCCCCTCAAATTCGGCCATATGGCGCAAAAGTGACAGGCTTTGTTCATCGGATTTCAGCGTGCGGGCATCGTTCAGGACACTGGTCAGGGTCAGCGTCGCCAGAATACTGGTCAACATCAGAACGGCCCCGTTCCGGTCCAATCCGGTGATGACAGTGACCAACCCCGCAGCACAGACCGCGGCCAGCCCGATCGTTGCAAAGCTGATCAATATGCCGCCATGCCCGGCCTCGGCCCGGCCCAGTGATACCGCCAGCCAGCACAGCGCTAACACCGCCAGCGGCGACAATTGCACCGGAACACCCAGCGCAACCATCAGATAATCGGCGGCCACCAGCGGGATCAGTGCCACCAATGACAGGCCCAGCCGTTCAACCGTGCGGTTTTCTGCGCCGGACAATCCGGCCTTGTCGCGGGCCAGGATCAGCCAGCCCGACAACAGCAAACCGCTGATCTGAAACCCCAAAAGCCCCCAGACCCGAACCGGATCGGCGATTGCCGCCGGCATAAGTGCGGCGATGACAAACACCAGCGTGCCAGCCCCGATCAGCCGCTTGACCCACCCCGGCGCGTGCCGGCGCAGCAATCCTTCGGTAAAAAGCAACACCGCCAGCGGGATCAGGCTGGCCGCCAGCAGGACCAGCACCCGAAACCCTGTCAGGCCGGTCGCCATGACCAATGCGCGGCCTGCAAACAACAGCATGGTCACCCGCAGCCCGAACAGGAACCGCCTGTTCAGCGGATCATCGGCCCCGCGCGCGGTGATGACCCGGTGCAAAATCACCAACCCACCCACCGCCGCCAGCGACAGATACACGTCAACCCATTGCGCCGCATCCGTTCTCATCCGGCCACCCGAGCCAGAAACCGGCGCACAAAGGGGCGCAGAATGGCAGTGATCAGGGCGTTGCGCGGCTTTTCGACCCGCGCGCGGTAGGGATTGAAAAACCAGCCCCGGTTATCCGCCCCGCGCTTGCGCCCCAGCACGGCATTGACCACTTCATAGGCCATCAATTGGCCAGTGGTGATCACCATCGGCGCGAATGACATCCGCGACCTGCGTCCGGCGACGACATCTCCGACCATGGCCAGATCGATATAGGCGCGGGAAGATGAATGTAAAACCACATGCTCTGCCTCGCACAGGAACGCAGCGGCGCGTTGGTTCGGCGTGATCTTGTCCCAGTCGGTGCCAATCGTCGGATAACCCAGACGCTGCTCGTGCGCCATGTCGGTGGGGGCGGTGACATAGACCGATGGCAAGGGCGCGGCATAGGCGTCGATCACGGATTTGCCCAGTTCCCGCGCGGTGCGATACAGCAACAGCGATGCGCCCAGATCATCGGTGCCATTGACCACGACGGCAGAGCGGGCAATGCAGTCGCGCACATGATCAGGCCAATCTGATTTATAAACAGTGACTTGCAGATCGGGGTTAATGCGATGGATGAACATCGCTGTCGCCTCGGCCTTGTGCATCCCTAACGTCTCGGCAAAGGCAAAGACCTGCCGGTTCAGGTTTGAGACCTCAAAGCTGTCAATATCGGCAAGGATCAGATGGCCGATGCCAATCCGGGTCAGCGCCTGGATACACGCCCCGCCCATGCCACCAGTGCCACAGACAAAAACCGTGGCGTCGCGCAACCTGGCCTGTTCGGCAGCGGTCACAAAGCCAGTATTGCGGGTGGTCATTTCGGCATAGGAAAACGCCATCACGGTTTCCCCGCCGGGCGCAGGATCGACCAGTCCTTGCCGCTGTCTGCCCAATGGACCACCGGCAGGATCACCCGGCGCAGCGCCACCATGGCCCCGGTCAACAGCAGGCCCGCCACCGCCGATTT
>JANOMH010000306.1:0-2095 GCA_031420215.1 Rhodobacterales bacterium
ACCGGATCGGTCAGCCGCGCGTCGGACAGGCTGACGGTGCCGCTGAGCCCCGCCAGTGCCGGTTGCCCGCGCAGCGCCAGATTGAACCCGGCGCTGCCACTGATCCGGCGCGGCTCGATTGCGCCATTCACCAGCCCAAGCGGGGCCGCGCCCTGTGCCGTCAGATCCAGCAGGCCGGTCCTGCCGATTTGCCCGGCGATCACCGCATTGGTCCCGCCCGGCCCGGTGGCTTGGGTGTTGACCTGCCAGTTCCCGTCCCCGTCGCGCTGCGCCGTGCCGGCAGCGGTCACTGGCCCGCTGAACTCCGGCGTGAACAGCCCGATATCGGTCAACGCTGCGTCAAACCGCGCCGTGCCCGCCCCGTCGCGCCCGTCCAGGTCGCCGATGATCACGAAATTCGGAAACCGCGCCTGAAATCCCTCAACCTGCAACCCGCCCTGACCCGGTTCGCGCGACAACCGCCCCGCGATTGTTCCGCCCCCCCGCAACAACAGCGCCACGGTCGCATTGCCGGGGTCAAGGTCGCGGGTTTGGGCGGCCAGAGTGACGTCAAACTGGCTGATATCCAGCGCCAGACTGCCCTGCAAAGTGGCATCGATCCCGCCGGCCAGCCGCTGCCCGGCCAAAGCGGAATAGGGCGCCAGGTTGGCAATATTGACGGCCAAGTCAGTGGTCAGCACCGCCGCCCCGGCGGTCTGATCAGCCTGCAGCCGGACCGTCGCCCCCGGACCTGTCGCGGTCGCATCCAGACTGATCGCCCCGTCCGCCCGCCGCGCGGCCCTGCCCTGCACCTGCGCCGGGCCGGACAGGGCCGGGGCTACCAGCCCGATCTGCGGGACTCTCAGGTCAAACCCTGCCTGCGCCACCCCATCGGTCAGATTGGCGGTGGCAACAGCGGTCAGCGCCGGGGTGCGCACGGCCAGCCCCTCAAGCCGCAGAGTGCCGGGGTCATCGCGTATGATCCGGCCTGTCACGGTGCCAGCACCCGCCAGCAGCGGGTCAAGCTGCGCGATCCCCAGTGCCAGATCGGTTGAATTGGCGCTCAGCGTCAGGTCAATCGCGCCCGTATCCGGCTGCACCGTGCCATTCAGCCCCGCCGTGACCGCCCCCTGCAGCGGCAGGCCAGTCAGACTGGCAAAGACCGCCAGATCGGGAATATTGGTGAACAGTTCTGTGCTAAACGGCGCGTCCACGGGCAGGGCAGGCCGGGTCACCACCAAAATCGCGTCGGCCCCCGGCAGGGTCGCGTTGACATCGGCGGCAATTGCCCCTGTAGCATCGCGGCTGGCCTTGCCGACCAACCGGGCAAGGCCGGTCAGGCCGGGCAGGGCCATGTTTGACAAAGATGGGCCGATATCGGCGATGGTCAGATCGAATGTCGCCGCACTGACCCCGCTGGTCAGATCGACCTGCCCGGAGCCGGTCAAAGCGGGGGTCTTGACCGAAAAGCTGCTGATCCTTGTGCCAGCGGTATCCCGGCTGGCCTGCAACGCGACCGTGCCCGCCCCGCGCAACAGCGGG
Organism: Rhodobacterales bacterium; assembly: GCA_031420215.1. Classification (GTDB taxonomy): domain Bacteria; phylum Pseudomonadota; class Alphaproteobacteria; order Rhodobacterales; family Rhodobacteraceae; genus JANOMH01. The sequence continues at coordinate 1,522 of JANOMH010000306.1, forward strand.
TCAAGTGCGGCGATCCCCAGTGCCAGGTCGGTGGTCTGCCCGGTCAGGATAAGGTCGAACATGCGGTCCAGCGGCCTGACCGTGCTGATCAACACCACATTCGCCGCCCCACCCAGATCAAGCCCGGTCAACAGATCGAACCGGGCAACATCGGTGGCAACCAGTTTGACCGTAGTTTGGGTTTCAAACCCATCCAACGGCCCTTTGATCGTGCCTTGCATATCCGCCTCGATCCCCGGCCCGGTCAGGGTCAGACTGGCAATTTCGACCGGGCCGTCATTGGCGCGGGCCAGCCGGATCTGACCGCTTAGTGTATCGCCAAGCGCGCGGGCCAGTCCGGGATCGTCCAGCGCAATCCCTTGGGCAACATAGGTCAGATCGGCGCTGAACCGGCCGGGCACGGCGTCGGTCGCCTGCACAATCACCCCCCCGCCAGACAGCATCAGATCGGGGATCAGCAGGCCCGGTCTGGTGAAGTCGGTCAGGGCGAATTCACCGGTCCAGCCATTGTCGGCGGCGGCATCGAATTGCACATCCAGCGTCATCGCTTGCACAGTTGTCGCAGCCCCGGCGA